>NZ_JBTNDK010000020.1:0-75642 GCF_054511035.1 Pseudarthrobacter sp. MDT1-22
AAAGGGCCTCCGCCGTCGCTACAGCTGCTCTGCTATCCATACTCAAATCATCCCGCGAGGGTCTGACAATAACGGCGAGGCTGAATCGCTATGTGCATAACTCCGCGAAGCAACTGTAAGTGCCTGCATCCGTGGGCGGTTTCAAGGTGTCGTTGCAGGGGCCTCAACTGTCCGTTCGCACCAAGGACGCGGGGCCTCAAATGTTCGTTCGCGCCAAGATCCGGGGCCTCAAGTGTCCCCTCGCGCCGTCTGCAAGGTGTCCTACCCGCCGGCGAACGGAGGCAGCACGTCGACCACATCGCCCGGATTTAACACAGTCGTGCGGTCCCGGACGGCCACCTCGTTGAGCAGGAAACTGCTCCGGGACAGGATACGTTGCAGGGGAGGAGTGCCGGCAGCGGGCTCGGCGCGGTCCACAGCCAGGACTGCCAGCAGCAGGTCGGCCACTGTGGCCCCCGGCGCGAGATCGAAGAGCTCTTCTTCGACCCCAGCGGCAGCGCGTGCGGCAGCGAAGTAACGTACGTTCAAGAATTCAGCCTCCGATGGCGCTCATGCTGCGGTCCGGCTGGACAAAGTCCGCCGCGCCGAGACCTGTGTGGTCCATGCCGTGGGCCTTTGGCTTGACCCACATGGCATCCTGCCAGCGTTCGGCCAGGGCCTGATCACCGGCGCCGTCCCGCAGAAGACCCAAGAGATCAAACTCCTCACGGGAGAACAGACAGCTCATGATCTTGCCCTCGGCGGTGATCCGTGTGCGACGGCAGTCGGAGCAGAACGGCTCCGTGACGGACGCGATGATGCCCACGGTGCCGAGCACCGGCCCTTGGGCTTCCGGCGCCGCCTCCACGCCTTCCGGCCGATGCACGTTAGCGGCATACACTAGTCCCTCGGTACCCAGCACGGGACTATCCGGCCCCGCGGTCCCGGCTGCCCGGCGTCGTACTTCAAAGCGTTCCGCGGGGGCTCCATCGCGGGCGCGGGGATCGGGACTCAACACAAAGTCGCGCGAGAGCAGAGTGCGAATCTCGGCCGCGGTGATCATGTTCCGGCGGGTCCAGCCGTGGTCTGCGTCGAGCGGCATCTGCTCGATGAAGCGCAGTTCGTAGCCGCGGTCCAGCGCCCAGGCGAGCAGGGACGGCGACTCGGTGTCGTTGATGCCCCGCATCAGGACGGCGTTGAGTTTGACGGGGCCCAGTCCCGCGGCCCAGGCGGCATCGACGCCGGCCAGGACACGGTCCAGGAAGGGGCGCCGGGTCAGCTTGGTGAAGGTTTCTTCGTGCAGCGAATCCAGTGAGACGTTGATGCGGGTCAGGCCCGCAGCCTTGAGCGTGGCGGCCTTCTTGTCCAGGCCCACGCCGTTGGTGGTCATGGAGATGGGCAGTTCCGGATGGTTGCTGCGCAGGGCCGCAATGATGTCAATCAGGTCCGCCCTGACCAGTGGCTCCCCGCCCGTCAGACGCAGTTCGCGAACACCGAGCAGCTCCACGCCGATCCGGACAATCCGCACGATCTCCTCGGCGGACATCACGGCCTGCTTGGAAAGCCATTCAAGCCCCTCGGCCGGCATGCAGTAGGTGCAGCGCAGATTGCATTTGTCCGTCAGCGACAGCCTCATGTCCGTGGCCCGGCGGCCGTACTGGTCCAGCAGTCCCGGCGCCGTGCCGGCCGGCCGGGCAGGCGGCAGCCCCGGCCCTGCATCCTCCCGGGGTTGTGGCATGCCTAGCTGAACACTCATGAATTCAGGCTACGCCACGTTTACCCCCGGGATCACGCCCATGACGCCCGGGATCCGCTCCATCGCCGGAAGTCCCTCCGAACGGTGGCGAAGTCCCGCGCCGCCGGGGCCCGGCGAACCTATGCTGGAGAGGTGAACAGCTCCCAGCCCCTGCAGGAAACGGCCGACGACGGCGCCACCTCTCCAGGGCGCTCGGGAACCGACGGTGCCGCTCGAGGCAGCCGTCGCTGGGCCGCCGCGTCGGGAGCCGTGGCCGCCGGCGCCGCCGTCGTAATAGGGGAGCTGCTGGCAGGTCTGTTCAGTCCGTCCCTCTCGCCCTTGACGGCAGTCGGCGGAGCCGTGATCGACGCTGTTCCGCCGGGTGTGAAGGACTGGGCCATCTCGCTTTTCGGCACCGCCGACAAAGCGGTGTTCGTGGGCGGGATGCTGCTGGTTATCGCGGCCGTCGGGGCATTGGCAGGGATCCTGGAGCAGCGCAGGCGGTTTGCCGGTGGGGCGGTGATTGCTGTTTTTGGGCTCGTCGGGCTCAGTGCGGTCCTCACGCGTGCCCAGATGACCCCGGCCGCGGCTGTAGTGGCACTGGCCGCAGCCCTGTCCGGTGCCCTGCAGCTGGGATGGCTGATCCGGCGGCTCCACGAAGGGCACCCGGCCGGCGCAGCTGGAACAGGTGCAGCGGGGACAGCAGCCGGGACAAACGCCGCGACGGCGCAAGTTCCCGCGGGGACAGCAGCAACCGCCGGGCGGCGCACGTTCCTGCAGGTCTTGGCTGCGAGCGCGGGGGCCACCGCCGTTGGCGGGGTTGTGGCCGCGGTCTGGCGAGGTGCAGCCTCCGGCATCAGTACTGCCCGCGAGATGCTGCAACTGCCTGCCGCAGTCTCCGGAGCGCCCGCCATCCCGGCCGGCGCCGAGGTCGGCCTGGACGGGATGCAGCCGCTGGTTACACCGAACCGGGACTTCTACCGGATTGACACCGCCCTGATCGTCCCGTCCCTCGACCCTGAATCTTGGGTACTCCGCGTCACGGGGATGGTGGAACAGGAGATTGAGCTGAACCTGGCCGATCTGCTGGCCAAGCCGCTGATCGAACGTCATGTGACCATCGCCTGCGTCTCCAACGAAGTGGGCGGGGACCTGATCGGCAATGCCCGCTGGCTCGGCTGGCCGGTGCGGGAACTCCTGGCCCTTGCCCGGCCGCAGTCCGGCGCCGACATGGTGCTGTCCCGGAGCTCCGACGGCTGGACGGCGGGCACACCGCTGGAGGTCCTCACTGATCAGCGGGACGCCCTGCTTGCGGTGGGGATGAACGGCGAACCGTTGCCGCTGGAACACGGCTTCCCGGTCCGGTTGATCGTGCCGGGCCTCTACGGCTACGTTTCCGCGACCAAATGGCTCACGGAACTCCGTCTCACCAGGTTCGCGGACGACGTCGGCTATTGGACGCCGCGCGGCTGGTCCGACCGCGGCCCCATCAAAACGTCCTCGCGGATCGACGTTCCGCGCACCGGCCGGCGGGTGGGTGCTGGAACGGTCATGTTTGGCGGCGTGGCCTGGGCCCAGCACACCGGGGTCGGCAAAGTGGAGCTCCGGGTCAACCGCGGTCCGTGGCAGGCGGCCCGCCTCGCGCCCGGGATTTCGCTGGACACCTGGTACCAGTGGCAGCTGGGCATCGACCTGGCTCCGGGCCAGTACGAGGTCCAGGTCCGCGCCACAGACCTCAACGGCGAGCCGCAGGTGGAGGACCGCCGGCCGGTTGCTCCCGACGGTGCCACAGGCTTCCACACCATTAGAGTTGACGTGAATCCATGACCGCCCGGACCGAAGGCAAGACCATGCACAGCCCTCCGCACCAGCGCGGCCACATGCACCACCAGGCACGGTCCGTCGCCCTGCACCGCGCCGCCGTCACCGAACTGCTGGCGCCCCTGCTGGCCCAGGAACGGACGGAAACGCTGGCACTTCGCGACGCGCTGGGCAAGGGCCTGGCCCAGGACGTGATGGCCGCCCTGAACCTTCCGCCGTTCGCCAACTCCCAAATGGACGGCTTTGCCGTCAACAGCCTGGACGTGCCCGACGGCGGTGCGGAGCTGCCTGTGGGTGTCCCCGTTCCGGCAGGTGCCGTGCCGGCGGCCCTGGACCGCGGCACTGCCGCCCCCATCATGACGGGAGCCATGATTCCCGCCGGTGCTGACGCCGTCGTGCCCGTGGAACGTGCCGTTCCGGACCGGTTCCCCGCCCCGGGGGAAACAACCACTGTGTGGCTGCCGGCGACGGCGGCCGGCACCTTCGTGCGGTCGGCCGGCAGCGATATTGCGGAGGGGGAGCGGGCGCTGGCCTCGGGTACCTTCCTTGGCCCGGCGCAGCTGGGGCTGCTGGCGGCCCTGGGGATCGCCGAAGTTACTGTGCACAGGCCGGTGACCGTCCTGCTGGCCACCACGGGCGACGAAGTGGTGGAACCCGGCCAGCCCCTGCCGGCCGGCAAGATCTACGATTCCAACGGAACCCTCCTCGAAAGCGCCATGCGGCAAGCGGGCCTGGCCGTGGTGCGCACGGCCATTGCCTCGGACCACCCTGACGAATTCCGGGCACTCCTGCGCAGCCACGCCGGCACGGTGGACCTGATCGTTACCACGGGCGGCGTCAGCAAAGGAGCCTACGAAGTGGTCCGCCAGGCCATGGAGGGCCAGGCCACCGAGTTCCTGCATGTGGCCATGCAGCCCGGCGGCCCGCAGGGCATCGGGACGTTCGACGGTTTGCCTTTCCTCGGATTCCCGGGAAACCCTGTTAGCTGCCTGGTTTCCTTCGAAATGTTCCTGCGGCCTGTGCTGGCTGAACTGTTTGGATCGCCGGCACCGCGGATTCCGGTCCGCGCACGGCTGGGCCACAGCCTTTCGTCGCCTGAACACAAGCACCAGGTCCGGCGCGGAACCCTTCAGGGGGACGGAGCCGTCCGCCTGGAAGGGGGCGAAAGCTCCCACCTCATGCATGCCCTCGCCGGCTCCAACGCGCTGGTGCACGTACCCGTTGGGGTCTCGGCGCTCGCCGAAGGTGACGAGGTGGAAGTATGGATGCTGTGAATCCAGAACATAGCCCGTCCGCGCTGACCCACCTGCGCCAGGACGGAAGCGCCCAGATGGTGGACGTGTCAGGCAAATCCGAAACCACGCGGGAAGCCACCGCCACTGCCACCGTCCGCACCACTGACGAAGTGCTGGGCCTGCTCGGATCCGGCGGCCTGCCCAAGGGTGATGCCCTGGCCGTGGCGCGGGTTGCCGGCATCATGGCGGCAAAAAAGACCCCCGAACTCATCCCGCTCTGCCATCCTTTGCCGCTCTCGAAAGTCACTGTGGACTTCGAGCTCGGAACCGATTCCGTGGAGATTCTGGCCACGGTCAAGACCCGCGGGGTCACCGGGGTTGAGATGGAAGCGCTGACGGCGGCCTCCGTGGCTGCCCTCAGCGTGTACGACATGATCAAGGCCGTCGACAAGCACGCCGTGCTGACCGACATCAAAGTGCTGGCGAAAAGCGGCGGCAAGAGCGGGGACTGGACACTATGAGCACCGAGAGCACTTACCCGGCTGAGCCAAACACAGAGCCGCACACTCACCAACCCCACCTGCCGGAGCCGCACACTCACGGCGAGGTGCAGGGCCGGAAGGCCGGGGTTGTCATTGCGTCCACCCGGGCCGCCGCAGGCATCTATGAGGACGAAACCGGGCCCGTCATCATCGACTGGCTCACCGAGCACGGCTTCGAGGCGTACCCCGCCATGGTGGTGCCGGACGGCGCGCCCGTCGGTGCGGCGATCCGGGCCCTCCTCACCCAGCATCCCGCCGTCGTGATCACCAGCGGCGGTACAGGGCTCAGCCCGGACGACCGCACACCCGACGTCACCCTGCCCCTTCTGGACCGTGAAATCCCGGGCATCATGGAGGCCATCCGGCGCGAAGGCGCAACCAAAACGCCGCTGGCGGCCCTCAGCCGCGGCCATGCGGGAGCTGCCGGGCAGACGTTCATCATTAACCTGCCCGGCTCACCCAAGGGCGTTATGGACGGCCTGTCGGTGCTGGACCCGTTGATCGGGCACCTGTGCGACCAGCTGGAGGGCGGCCATGGCCACTGAACCGGTTTTCGAAGTGGTCCACGCCGTGCTGAGCGCCGAACCCATCTCCGTCGATCAGGCGATCGCTGCGGTGGAGTCTGACACCGCAGGGGCCGTGGTCAGTTTCAGCGGCGTAGTGCGGAATCACGACGGCGGCAAGGCAGTGGAGCGGCTCAGTTACAGTGCGCACCCCACGGCTCACCAGGTAATGGCCGACGTCGTCGCGCGGCTGGCCGCCGAACATGCCGGCGACGGGGCCGCCACGCAGCCCGTGCGGATCTGGGCTGCCCACCGCATCGGGATGCTCAACATCGGTGATCCGGCGCTGGTTTGTGCGGTCTCGGCTGCGCACCGCGGACAGGCTTTTGCCGTGTGTTCCGAACTGGTGGACCGCATCAAGGAGCAGGTTCCCATCTGGAAGGAGCAGTTCTTCGCCGACGGCACGGTGGAGTGGGTCGGCGCGGGCAGCTGAGCCGTACGGGCTTCCCTCCGCCTTCCGGCGGTTGCGAGGTAACGCACAGCCTCCGGTTCAATCCCGCACCCGGCCCGACGGTAGGGTTAACGGCATGACCGAACAACTCTCCGCGCCCACCCGCGTGGCTGTCCTGGGCGCCAACGGGCGCATGGGCGCCGAAGCCGTAAAGGCCGTTGAAGCTGCCTCCGACCTGATGCTCGTAGCCGCCCTGGGACGCGGCGACTCGCTGGACCAGCTGGCCACTTCGGGTGCCGACATCGTAGTGGACCTCACCGTCCCCGAGAGCACGGAAGCGAACGTGCGCTACGCCGTCGAGCATGGCATGCACGCCGTCGTGGGGACCACCGGCTGGGATTCCACGTGGCTCGCCGCCCTGGAAGCACTGCTCGCGGAGCACCCGGAAACCGGAGTGCTGATCGCCCCCAACTTTGCCCTAGGCTCCGTGCTGGCCTCGGCCTTTGCCGCCAAGGCGTCTAAGTATTTTGAGTCCGTGGAAATCATCGAACTGCACCACCCGGAAAAGGTTGACGCGCCATCCGGGACCGCTGTGCGCACCGCCCAGCTCATTGCTGCCGAGCGCAAGGCTGCGGACGTTCCGCCCAGTCCTGACGCGACCACCAGTGAACTCGCGGGCGCGCGGGGTTGCGAGGTTGAGGGAGTCCGCGTTCACAGCGTCCGGCTGCGCGGGCTGGTGGCCCACCAGGAGGTGCTCCTCGGAGGTCCGGGGGAGCAGCTGACCTTCCGCCACGACTCCTTCGACCGTGCTTCTTTTATGCCCGGAGTGCTGCTTGGCGTGCGCAACGTCGCCGCGCATCCGGGACTGACGGTGGGCCTGGACGGCTACCTGGACCTGGGGCTCTAGGCCGTGGGCGAGTTCCTGGCCGCGTTCCGGAAGAACCGCACCAAGATCTGGGTGGGTGCCGTAACGCTCCTGCTGGTCTTCTACCTGGTGGTGTCCTTCCAGCGCTCCGTGCTCCTGCTGCTGGACAGCAACCCCGCCGCCAAGGCCATCGGGGCTGCCTACCTGGTCCTCCCGGCCATCGGCGCCTGGGCTATGATCCGTGAACTGCTGTTCGGCGCGCGCACGGAACAGATGGCCAAGGTCCTGGAGGCCGAAGGCGGGCTCCCGGTAGACGAACTGCCGCGCACACCCGCCGGCCGGATCGTCCGCTCGGCCGCGGACCTGGAATTCGAAAAGTACAAGGCCGAGGCGGAGGCGGCGCCCGGTGACTGGCGTTCGTGGTTCCGGCTCAGCTGCGCCTATGACGCTGCCGGGGACCGCAAGCGCGCCCGCGCCTCCATGCGCGACGCCGTGAAGCTGTTCCGCGGCCAGGTTCCGGCGTAGGAGCCTGCTCTCCGCGACTACTCTCTGCGGCGGGTTAGCTGTAACCGGGCTAGCGCGGGCTAGCGCAGGCCCGCTCGTCCGCCGCGCCCCAGTTGGTTGGCGGCATGGCCCACCAGTTCCAGTGGCCCCCGCCATTTCAGGAGGACAAACACGATGCCCACGGCGATGGCCGTCGCGGCATGTGCCCAGTACATCCCCGCCTCGGTCCAGCCGGGGGGCAGCGGCTTCAGGTAGAACGCCGAAACCACCCACACATGCGCTGAGTAGAGCGTGAGCGTCATTGCCCCCGCGCCGCGCAGCGGCAGCAACAGGTCCAGGTCCAGCCAGTCAGCCAGACTGCCGAGCAGGAGGAACGCACCCACAACGGCGGCCGCCACGCCGCAGGTGTGAAGCAGATCCAGCGTGGTGGCCGAATGCGGTGCCGCGGCCGCCAGCCACCACCACGATCCTTCCTGCCGGATTCCCGTGAGGTTGACCTGGAGGACACTGTCCAGCGGGTATCCGGGGGCGTTCAGGACTGCCTCCAGCGCGGCCCGGCCGCCCCAGGTCTCCATTGCGGCGGTGCCCAAAGCCTTGGCCAGTGCGGCCACCGCAGTCCCGCCGGCGAGCAGCAGGACAGGAACCATCGCCTTGGTGAGGGCCAGCCGGCCAATGACCAGGCCCACCAGCAGGTACGACAGCCACTGGAACACCGGGTAGTAACCGGTCAGGAACAGGTCTCCCAGCAGAGGGAACGGGGTCGAGAGGTCTTCCCAGGACGGGTTGTGCCCCAGATTCAGGGGCGGATTGGCTGCCATAAGCCAGGGGCGGAGGAGATATGCGAGGACCGGGGAAACCACGATCCAGCCGACGGCCCAGACGCACAGTGCCTTCAGCTTCAGGCCCAGGAACGGCAGGATGCACAGGAAAAGCAGGGCGTAGTGGACCAGGATGATCGCAAGGTTCACTTCCAGCCCGCCCAATGAGAGCCCGACGGCGGCAATCACCAGGGCGCGCAGTGCGATGCCGCGGCGTGCTGCGTTCAGGGCAACACCTTCCGGAGGTACCTGTTTTCCGGTGGACAGCGCCAGGCCCACGCCCGCCAACGCGGCGAAGAGGGCTGCCGCGCGGCCGGAGAAGGTCAGGCCGATCCACGTGGGAGTGAGGTCGGCGTTTGCCTCGAAGGTTGGGAGCAGATGTGTGGCCATCATGCCAAGGAGCGCCAGCCCCCTGGCTGCGTCAATACCGCGGAGGCGGCCCACGGCCTGTGAGGTTCGAGGCACCCGCGAGGGTCTTGCCGGGGCACGGGACGTCATGAGGCGATGTTCTCACACCAACCTTTATGGCAGCAGCCAAGAGCCAGCCGGAAACACGGTCTTGTAGACCTTGTATTCGAATATACGTTCGAATAATATGGAGACCATGCAAACCCCATCCCAGCCGCGACCCTTCCCGGAATCCCCAACCGCCGGCGGATCCGTGCGCCCCGCTCGGGACGGCCAGTACCCCGGCTCGGCACAGCCTGTTGGACTGATGAAAGCGATGAGCCCGGGAGTGGTGGACTTCCTCTTCCGCCAGCTCGTGGCAGGTCGGCCCCCTGTGGACATCCAGTGGCAGGACGAAGGCGTCACACTCACCGCCCAGCCGGCGGGTGCAGAGCTGGCCCGCAGGTTGGACGAAACTGACCTCGACGCCTTGACGCCCACGGAACTGTTCCACTACGTCCGGGCGGCCCAGCGGCTCGCGGCCTGGGCTGAGGGGCTGCGGGAGGCTGCGGTGGACCGTTACTGCCAGCCAGGGAAGCCGCAGGATGGCGTAGTTCCCTCGGCCAGGCGCGCATCCCTAGGATAGAGGGGTGATTGATGCCCTGACCGTCTCTGCCGTGCAGTACCAGGCGCTGGAAGGCGGGATTATCCCGAACGTGCAAGAACACGTCCGGCTGGTCGAGGACGCCGAATCCCACGGTGCCCGGCTGGTGGTGTTTCCTGAGCTGTCGTTGACGGGGTACAACCTGGCGCTACTGGCTGTTGACGACTCGTGGCTTCAACGCGATGACCCGCGCCTGGCCGATCTCCACGAAATCTGCCGCCGGACGGGGATCACCGCCGTGGCAGGTGCTGCCTATCGGGAACCTGACGGCACGCCGCGGCTCGCCAGTCTCGTGATCCACCCCGACGGCACCACTGGACTCGGGTTCAAAACCCACCTCCACGGCCCGGAGCGGGAGGCCTTTGCCGCGGGCGACGGTGCCGTCGTGATCGAGCTGGATGGCTGGAAGATCGCGCTGGCCATCTGTTTTGACGCCGCGATTCCGGACCACTCCACCGGGGCAGCCCAGGCCGGCGCGGATATCTATGCCGTTTCGGCCCTGTACACGCAGGCGGAAGAACGGCGGCTTGGCCTGCATCTCGGAGCCAGGGCCATGGACAACAGGATGTTCGCCATCTTGGCGAACCTTGGCGGACACACGGCGCTGGGCCCCACCTGCGGCCTCAGCGGGTTCTGGGGACCGGATGGCTTCGAAATGAAAAAGGCTGCCGGAACAGGCACCGAAATAGTCACCGCCATCCTGCAACGGAGTGCCTTGCGGAAATTCCGCTGACCCTGCGGGGGTCGATCTGCGGTGCGTGCTGACCCCATTCCCTAGGGCATCGCGGCCCGCTAGTTGACGCGGATCACGCCGTCCCCATTGTCCTAACCAGCCGCCGACAGGGTAACGTTTTTTCCATGCCTCACAAATCCGCCACCGCTCCTGCCCTTGGTACGCTCCTGACCGCTATGGTCACGCCCTTCACCAAGGATGGCGCCGTGGACTACAAGCAGGCGGCCGAACTGGCCACCAAGCTTGTGGACGATGGCTGCGACGGCCTGGTCGTCACCGGGACCACCGGCGAAACGTCCACCCTCTCGGATGAAGAAAACCTTGGCATGTTCCGCGCTGTCAAGGAGGCTGTCGGAGACCGCGCCGCCATCATCGCCGGCACCGGGACGAACGACACCGCACATTCGGTGCGCCTCTCCCAGCAGGCGGCAGCGCTCGGCGTCGACGGCCTGCTGCTCGTCACGCCGTACTACAACAAGCCCAGCCAGGCCGGGGTCCGGGCACACTTCGAGACCGTCGCCTCCGCAACCGATGTGCCCGTTATGCTCTATGACATTCCGGGCCGCTCCTCCATCGCGATCGAGCCCGAAACCATGATCCGCTTGGCGCAGCACCCGAACATCGTCGCCGTCAAGGATGCCAAAGCCGATTTCATGGCAGCCAGCCGCGTGATGGCAGAGACGGACCTGTACTTCTACTCCGGCGACGACGGATTGACCCTTCCGTGGATGTCCCTTGGCGCCGTCGGGCTCGTGGGTGTGACAACCCACGTCGCAACGCGCCGCTTCCGCGAGCTGATCGACGCCATCAATGCGAACGACTTCGAAACCGCGCGTAAGATCAACTTCGAGCTGCTGCCCGTTGTGAGGGCAACGATGACCCGCGTCCAGGGAGCCGTTGCAGCCAAACAAATTCTTAAATGGCAGGGAGTCCTGCCCAACTCGATTGTCCGTTTGCCCCTCGTGGAGCCGGACGAAGCCGAGATCGTAACCATCCGCGAGGATTTGGCGGAAGCGGGGCTGGTCTTTCCCTGAGGGCTAAGACCAGCACCCTTCCGCCTGGAAAGTAGTGCACTATGACCCAAACCGCCCTTCCCGGCCTTGTCACGCCTCCACGCCTGCCGCAAGGCACCCTCCGGATCGTTCCGCTGGGCGGACTGGGGGAGATCGGCCGCAACATGGCCGTGTTCGAAATTGATGGCAAACTGCTCATCGTGGACTGTGGTGTCCTCTTCCCGGAGGAGACGCAGCCCGGCGTTGACCTGATCCTGCCCGATTTCTCTTACATCGAGAACCGTGTCGACGACATCGTGGCCGTTGTCCTTACCCACGGCCACGAGGACCACATCGGCGCCGTTCCATACCTCCTGCGGCTGCGCGCCGACATCCCCCTGGTGGGCTCACAGCTGACGCTGGCGCTCATCGAGGCCAAGCTGCAGGAACACCGGATCCGTCCGTACACGATGACCGTTGAAGAGGGCCAGGTCGAAAAGTTTGGCCCCTTCGAGTGCGAGTTTGTCGCGGTCAACCACTCGATCCCCGATGCTTTGGCTGTGTTCATCCGCACGGCCGGCGGCACTGTCCTGCACACGGGCGACTTCAAGATGGACCAGCTGCCCCTGGACGGCCGGATCACTGACCTCCGGCACTTCGCCAAGCTGGGTGAAGAGGGCGTTGACCTCTTTATGTCCGACTCCACCAACGCGGATGTGCCAGGCTTCACCACCGCCGAGAAGGAAATCGGACCCACGCTGGAACGGCTGTTCGGCCAGGCCACCAAGCGCATCATCGTGGCGTCCTTCTCCTCGCACGTCCACCGCGTCCAGCAGGTGCTCGACGCCGCCGCCAAGCACAACCGCAAGGTGGCCTTCGTGGGCCGCTCCATGGTCCGCAACATGGCCATCGCCGCCAAGCTCGGCTACCTGGACGTTCCCGACGGCCTCCTCGTGGACATCAAGAACATCGACAACATGCCGGACAACCGCGTGGTGCTGATGTCCACGGGTTCCCAGGGCGAACCGATGGCCGCGCTTTCCCGCATGGCCGCCGGTGACCACCGCGTGGTGGTGGGCGACGGCGACACCGTCATTCTGGCCTCCAGCCTCATCCCGGGCAACGAAAACGCCGTCTTCCGCATCATCAACGGCCTGCTCAAGCTCGGCGCGGACGTCATCCACAAGGGCAACGCCAAGGTGCACGTCTCCGGACACGCAGCCGCTGGCGAGCTGCTCTACTGCTACAACATCCTTGAGCCGCTCAACGCCATGCCCGTGCATGGCGAGACCCGCCACCTGATCGCCAACGGCAAGATCGCCATCGAGTCCGGCGTCCCCACCGCCAGCGTCATCCTTGCCGACAACGGCACCGTGATCGACCTCAAGGACCACCGCGCAGACGTGGTGGGCCAGGTTGAAGTGGGCTTTGTCTACGTGGACGGCTCCAGCGTCGGCGAAGTCACGGAAGCGGATCTCAAAGACCGCCAGACACTTGGCGATGAAGGCTTCATCTCCATCATCACCGTCATCAACCGCACCACCGGCAAGGTGGTCTCCGGACCCGAGATCCACGCCCGCGGCGTGGCCGAGGACGATTCAGTCTTCGACGAGATCATCCCCAAGATCAACGCCGCCCTGGAAGAAGCCGTGCTCAACCGCACGGACCACACCACCCACCAGCTCCAGCAGGTTGTCCGCCGAGTTGTCGGCACCTGGGTCAACCGCAAGCTGCGCCGCAAGCCCATGATCATCCCGGTGGTCCTCGAGGCGTAATAGCCCCGAAGGCAAGCGGAATGGCAAAGGCCCGGTTCTTGTAGAACCGGGCCTTTCCCATCCGCAACATGAGGCCGGGAACAGCCGGAAATCCGCGGAAAACCGCGCCAGTTCCGGTACCGTGGCACGTATGGCCACTCGTACCACTCCCGCGCCCCGAGGCACCGCTGGCGGCAAATCCAGCGCCAAAACCGGCAGCCCGGCGGGCCGCGGTGCAGGCGCCACAGCGTCCAGCCGCACCGGCGGCCGGGCTGGCTCTTCGGCCGGCACCACACGCACGCGCCAGCTTCCCGCCGTCGAACAGCGGCAGCCCTGGCTCCTGCGTATTGTCGGCGGCGCCTGGCTGGCCGTGGGCCATCTGGTCGGCGGCGGTGTCCGCAGGATCGGCTCCGACGTCAGCGACCTGCCGGCGGAGGAGCGCCGCGACGGCGCGGCCCTGTTCAACCTTGCCCTGGGCGTCTTCATCGCCACCTTCGCGTGGTGGGGAATGACCGGCTGGTTCCCCGACGCCGTCTACGGCGTGGTCAACGGCACCTTCGGCTGGATGTCACTGCTATTGCCGCTGATGCTTTTTGTGTGTGCCTTCCGGCTCTTCCGGCAGCCCGACGACGGCCGCGGAAACAACCGGGTGGGGATCGGTTTCCTCATCATGACGTTTGCGGGCTGCGGCCTTGCCCACGTAGTGGGAGGGCAGCCCACCGTTGCCGAAGGCTTCGACGGCCTCCGGCAGGCCGGCGGTATGCTCGGCTTCCTGGCCGCCTCACCCCTCGGGGCCATCCACGCGGCAGTGCCCGTGGTGATCTACGGCCTGCTGGCCTTCATCTCGCTGCTCATCATTACCGCCACCCCCTTCGGGGCCATTCCACGCCGCCTGCGGGGTGCCTATGAGCATCTGATGGGCCTGGACCTGCAGGAACCCGGCGACGGCGGGGACAGCCACGACCGCAGCTACCTCGAGGAATCGAAGGCAACCCCGGCGCCGCGGAAGAAGAAGCGGCGTTTCTTCGGCAAGGACGACGAGTCCGACGCCGGGCTGGAAGGCTACGTGGGTGACGAAGCCTTTGAGCACGCCGTCATCGACGACGACGAGACTGACGCAAAGTCGGGCCGCGGGCCGCGCCCCGCTCCCGGCGTGCGCCGCCCCACCCAGGCGGAAATCGCCGTCGAAAAAATCAAAGCGGCCCAGGGCCTCGGCACTGCAGGGAGGGCTCCGGCAGAGGACAACGCCACTGAGGCCATCCCGCTGGTCACACCCGGGATGGTGGCCGCCGGCTCACTCAACGCTGCACCCGCTGCCGTTGCCCAGGTGCCTGCCAAGCCCGTCACGCCCATGCCCCTTCCGGCTCCCATTCCGCAGCGGACCGAGCAACTCTCACTGGCGGGCGACGTCACCTACACCCTGCCGCCGTCGGACGTTCTGACCCCGGGCTCCATCCCCAAGGAGCGCACCGAAGCCAACGACGCCATTGTGGCTTCGCTGACCGAGACCCTTAACCAGTTCAACGTGGAGGCACAGGTCACCGGCTTCAGCCGCGGCCCCACCGTCACCCGGTACGAGATCGAGCTCTCCCCGGGCACCAAGGTGGAGCGCGTCACCGCCCTGTCCAAGAACATCTCCTACGCCGTGGCTTCCAGCGATGTCCGGATCCTCAGCCCCATCCCGGGCAAGTCCGCCATCGGCATCGAGATCCCCAACACGGACCGCGAGACCGTTTCCCTCGGTGACGTGCTGCGCAGCCAGAACGCGCGGCGGACCGACCACCCGATGGTGATGGGCGTTGGCAAGGACGTCGAAGGCGGCTATGTTGTGGCGAACCTCGCCAAAATGCCCCACCTGCTCGTCGCAGGTGCCACTGGCGCCGGTAAGTCCTCGTTCGTGAACTCCATGATCACGTCGATCCTTATGCGGGCAACCCCGGATGAGGTCCGCATGGTCATGGTGGACCCCAAGCGTGTGGAACTGACCGCCTACGAAGGCGTCCCGCACCTCATCACGCCCATCATTACCAACCCGAAGAAGGCTGCCGAGGCCCTGCAGTGGGTGGTCCGTGAGATGGACGCCCGTTACGACGACCTCGCCAACTATGGGTTCAAGCACATCGATGACTTCAACAAGGCAGTCCGCGCCGGCAAGGTCCAGCCGCCCGTTGATTCCAAGCGCGTCATCCGGCCCTACCCGTACCTGCTGGTGATTGTTGACGAGCTCGCCGACCTGATGATGGTGGCACCGCGCGACGTCGAAGACTCCATCGTCCGCATCACCCAGCTGGCCCGTGCCGCCGGCATCCACCTGGTCCTGGCCACCCAGCGGCCCTCCGTGGACGTCGTCACCGGCCTGATCAAGGCCAACGTGCCTTCGCGGATGGCCTTCGCCACGTCCTCCGTCACGGACTCCCGCGTGGTCCTTGACCAGCCCGGTGCCGAAAAACTCATCGGCCAGGGCGATGCGCTGTTCCTGCCGATGGGTGCCTCCAAGGCCATGCGTGTCCAGGGCGCCTGGGTCACGGAGTCTGAAATCCACAAGGTGGTGGAACACGTCAAGGGCCAGCTCAAGGTCGACTACCGCCACGATGTCGCCCCCGAGGCGCCAAAGAAGCAGATCGACGACGACATCGGGGACGACCTGGAAGTGTTGCTTTCGGCCACCGAACTGGTTGTCACCACACAGTTCGGTTCGACGTCGATGCTCCAGCGCAAGCTCCGGGTGGGCTTCGCCAAGGCCGGACGGTTAATGGACCTCCTGGAGTCCAGGGGAGTGGTTGGCCCCTCCGAAGGGTCCAAGGCACGCGACGTCCTGGTGAAGCCGGACGACCTCGCATCGGTGCTGGCAGCCATGAAGGGCCAGGACGCGCCGGCCGTTGCTGATTCACAGACGGCAGCGCTCAGCGACAACGCCAACGCGAACATTGCCCAGGGCGGTTATGCGGAGGACCTCGTGCAGGCGGACCTGGACCAGCGCAGCCAGAAGGTTGAGTACTTCGACGGCGCCGACGGCACTTCGGGCGACGACGAGGACGGTTCCGAAGACGCTTGGTCACTCACCGGACGGTAGCCTAGGAGTGTGACTAGCACCGAAGCAACTGCCGCCGGCTCCAGCAGCCCAGGAATCTGGAATCTTCCCAACATCCTGACCATGCTGCGCATCGCCCTGGTGCCGTTCTTCGTCTGGTTCCTCCTCGCCGACGCCCCCGGGCTGGACAGCGAGTCAGGGCCGTGGCGCTGGGCCGCGGTGGTGGCGTTCGCCGTCGCCATCTACACCGACAAGCTTGACGGCGACATCGCCAGGAGTCGCGGCCTCGTCACCAATTTCGGCAAAATTGCCGACCCCATCGCCGACAAGCTCCTCATCGGCTCGGCCCTGGTGATGCTGTCCATCCTGAATGAACTGCCGTGGTGGGTCACCATCGTCATCCTCGTCAGGGAATGGGGCATCACCGCCCTTCGTTTCTTTGTCATCCGGTACGGTGTCATCCCGGCCTCGCGCGGGGGCAAGCTCAAGACGGTCGTTCAGACGGCCGCGATCTTCCTGTACCTCCTGCCGCTCGGCGCGCTGGCGCCGTGGCTTGTCTGGGTGGCTTTCGCCGTCATGATCGTGGCCGTACTGATCACGGTATGGACCGGCGTCGAATACGTCATTGAAGCCCTGCGCATCCGGTCACAGGGCAAGCGGGCCGGAAAAACTACAACTGGCAACTAGGGAGCCGATGTGACCAACCTTCACCACCTGGCGGAACAGGCAGTCAAAAATGCCTTGGAAATGGGCCGCACCGTAGCGACCGCGGAGTCGCTCACTGCGGGAATGGTCAGCGCCGTTCTCGCCGACACAGCCGGAGCCTCAGGCATTCTCCAAGGCGGCGTGGTGGCCTACCAGAACTCCGTCAAAGTGGACGTCCTGGGCGTTCCGGCAGAGCTGCTGGCCGCCGCCGGATCAGTTGACGGTGCTGTCGCAGCGGCCATGGCGGCCGGGGCCAGGACTGCGCTGCATGCAGATATCGGCGTTGCCACCACAGGAGTAGCCGGCCCGGAGGAACACGACGGGAAAGCGGTGGGAACGGTGTTCATCGGGGTTGCCACAGCGGACGGTGCGTCATATGTCGAATACGCCTTCACCGGGAACCGCGCAGAGATCCGCGGACAGGCTTGCGGCGCTGCGCTGGAAAGCCTGACCGCGGCCCTATCTTCCTGAAGCTACCGGGCGTAAAGTTGCCGGGAACAAATCCCGGTGTCCATTAGTTATTACATTGTGTCGCTTCCGGAGAGCGGAGGCGCCTAGGATGAATAAACCACCACGGTTCGCTCCACGGCGGACCGAACTCATGAGGGAGCAAGGCGATACAGATGGTAAAGCAGCCCGTATCCATAAACGGCGTTGTCCGCTGGAAGGATGTGGGCCTCGCCGATCAGGCCAAGAGCGAACAGAAGGAGCGCAAGATGGTTGTACTTCGTCACGAAATCGGTGATGTCCTGCGCGATGTACGCCAGCGCCAGGGACGCACGCTCCGCGAAGTTTCGCACAGTGCCCGTGTTTCCTTGGGCTACCTCAGCGAAGTAGAGCGCGGCCAGAAGGAAGCTTCATCAGAGCTCCTCTCGTCAATCTGCTCAGCCCTGGACGTGCCGCTGTCCAGCATGCTCAGGGAAGTCAGCGACCGTGTCGCCGTCGCCGAGGGCGTTGCCGTTCCGGACACCGTTCCCCAGGAATTCTCACAGCGCTACGGCCGCGACCTTGATCGCGATTTGAGCGCTGAACTCAACAACGAACTGTCCAAGGGCCTGCTTTCCGGCGCACGGTAAGCCGTCCGCAGGAGCCAGACAGGAAGTACAGCAAAGCCTCCGGCCATGGGCCGGAGGCTTTGTTGCGTGTGGTGGCTATTTTGGAGTGTCGCCGGTGGGCGGGTCCTTTGCGAAGCCGTCGAGTTCAAAGATGGAGTTGAGTTTTGCCATGTATTCGGCGAGGGTCTGCAGTTCCCCGACCGGCCACTCACCGAGCCGCTCACGGAAATCCTGGCGGCGCGCATCCTGGACCTGATGCATCTTTTCCTCGCCCTTTTCGGTGAGGCGGATCGACTGCGCCCTTCCGTCCAGGGGATCAGCTTCCTTGAACACCAGCCCGATGCTTTCCAGGAAGGCGATCTGGCGGCTGACGGAAGGCTTTCCCACGCCGATGCTCAGGGCGAGGTCTGTCAACCGGATGGGTCCCTCGCGCCGGATGACCGCAAGCAGGCCGTAGGCCGCCGGCTCCATGTCCGGATGCACCTGCCGCGAGAGCTGATGGGACACCGAACGGGCACGCCGCCAAAAGAGACTGATTTGTTGTTCCACGGTGTTCAAGGCTTCATCGACGGTGTCCTTGTCGGTACCTGTCTCCACAGGGGACGTCGCGGGAAGGCCTGTCTCAGGAGGGCCGTCGGCAGTGTTGCTCATGGCAACAATTCTAGGGTCCGGGACCGTGAGAGACTCTATTGGTGCGGATCAGTGACTATTGGCGGCTTATGGACGACGAATTCGGGGCTGGCTACTCCCGGGTCTTGAGCAGCACCCTGGTCCTGGCCGGGGCCGGCGGGCGAACCGCCGACCAGGCCCTCGCGGCCGGAATGAGCCCCCGGCAGGTGTGGCTGGCCATCTGCGATGTCCAGGATGTGCCGCCGGAGCGGCGCCTGGGACGCGACGTCAAACCCCTGCGCGACTGACGCCGCCACCAACCGGACATCGTTCCCCAGGCTCACGTGCGCCCTTTCTGCGCTGACACGCCGCCGGATCTGTTCGAATACCTGTTCGGGTAAAGCTATGCTTTTCGTAGTGGGTTATCCACATAGGCGATGTCATCCGGCCAGAATGTCAGCGGGTGCCATTAGCGTCAGAGATGACCAAGAAATGGCCGCTGAGGCCACTCCAAAGCGAGAAAGCATTAGAGGTGTGAACCATGGCGGCAGCCCCGGATCGTCAAAAGGCGCTCGACGCAGCGCTGGCACAGATTGACAAGCAGTTCGGCAAAGGCTCGGTCATGCGGCTGGGCGATGAAGTCCGTGCCCCCATCGAGGTCATCCCCACCGGATCCATCGCGTTGGACGTGGCCTTGGGAATTGGCGGCCTGCCCCGCGGCCGCGTCGTGGAGATCTACGGCCCGGAATCTTCGGGTAAGACCACCGTGGCACTGCACGCCGTTGCCAACGCGCAGCGCCTGGGCGGCATTGCCGCCTTCATCGATGCCGAGCACGCCCTCGACCCCGAATACGCAGCCAGGCTGGGCGTGGATACGGACGCCCTCCTGGTCTCGCAGCCGGACACAGGCGAGCAGGCCCTGGAAATCATGGACATGCTCATCGGCTCCGGCTCGCTGGACGTCATCGTCATCGACTCCGTTGCTGCCCTGGTGCCGCGCGCGGAAATCGAGGGCGACATGGGCGACAGCCACGTGGGTCTGCAGGCCCGCCTCATGAGCCAGGCGCTGCGTAAGATCACCGGCCGCCTGAGCCAGACCAAAACCACCGCCATCTTCATTAACCAGCTCCGTGAAAAGATCGGCGTGTTCTTCGGCTCCCCGGAGACCACCACCGGCGGTAAGGCCCTGAAGTTCTACGCGTCCATCCGCATCGACGTCCGTCGGATCCAGACGCTCAAGGAAGGTGCCGACTCCGTCGGTAACCGCACCAAGGCCAAGATCGTCAAGAACAAGATGGCCCCGCCCTTCAAGATCGCCGAATTCGACATCATCTATGGCCAGGGCATTTCCCGCGAGGGCGGCATCATCGACATGGGCGTTGAGCACGGCATCATCAAGAAGTCGGGCTCGTGGTTCACGTACGACGGCGACCAGCTGGGCCAGGGCATGGAGAACTCCCGCAGGTTCCTGCGCGACAACCCAGAGCTGGCGACCGAACTGGAGCGCCTGATCAAGGAGAAGCTTGGTGTCGGGGTAGTCAAGCCCGCCGAAGCCGATGCCAAAGACACGCCGAAGCTGAAAGCTGTTGACGGCTTCTAGGGACGCCCCTGACGTGACGGCCGGGCAGAGCGCCGGATGGCGTGCGGCCGGGCATGACACCGGATCGGGGCGACGGCAGCGGAGACGGGGCGGACGCCCCGGCTTCGGGCCGGATGGACCCGATCCGGATGCTGCCATCGCCGGAGACGCCGAGGCAAACGCAGAGGCAGAACCGGATCCAGCGTCCGTGGCGCGGGCCATTGTGTTGCGGCAGTTGACCAGTTCGGCCAAGAGCCGGCTGCAGCTGGCGCGGAAACTGGCCGAGCGGAACATTCCGGAGGATGTGGCGGAAGCCGTCCTGGACCGCTTCCAGGAGGTCCGCCTCATTGACGACGCCGAGTTCGCCGACATGTTGGTGCGCAGCCGGTCGCAGTCTCGGAAGCTCGCCAAAGGGGCCCTCCGGCGCGAACTTGCGGACAAAGGAATTGACGCAGACACCGCTGCCGCCGCGCTGGAACAGCTTTCCGACGCGGACGAGGAAGTGTCTGCCCGGCTCCTGGTGGAACGCAAGCTCCGGGCAGGCACGGATTTGTCGGACCGCGCCGAGCGGGACAAGGTCACGCGGCGACTGGCGTCAATGCTTGCCCGCAAGGGCTATCAGCCGTCGCAGGCGTTCCGGGTCGTCGGCGAGGTGCTCGACGCACATGCGGAGACCCAAACAGACGCACCGGACGCCCTGCCGGATCTGTAGGCCCGGGGAAGCGGCGCCCCGCCGATAAGGCAACCTGAGCGATCCCGCAACCGTAGCGACCCGGTACCCTTAACAGGTGAGTTTGACCATTCCTTCCCCCGCATCCGGTACCGCCCCGTCAGCCGACCCAGCCCTCCAGCAGCCCCGTACCTATCAGGTGCGCACTTTCGGCTGCCAGATGAACGTGCATGATTCGGAGCGGATGGCCGGCATGCTCGAGGAAGCGGGCTACGTACCGGCCAGCGGTGAACAGGCCGACGTCGTGGTGTTCAACACTTGCGCGGTCCGGGAAAACGCGGACAACAAGCTCTACGGCAACCTGGGCATGTTAGCGCCCGTCAAGGCCGCCAACCCGGGTATGCAGATCGCCGTGGGAGGCTGCCTGGCCCAGAAGGACCGCGAGACCATCCTGAAAAAGGCTCCCTGGGTGGATGCTGTCTTCGGCACCCACAATGTCGGAGCCCTCCCGGCACTGTTGGACCGGGCCCGGCACAACAACGAAGCCCAGCTGGAGATCCTCGAATCCCTGGACGTCTTCCCCTCCACCCTGCCCACCAAGCGTGACTCGGTCTATTCCGGCTGGGTCTCCATCTCGGTCGGCTGCAACAACACCTGCACGTTCTGCATCGTCCCGGCCCTGCGCGGGAAGGAAAAGGACCGCCGCCCGGGCGACATCCTGGCTGAAATCCAGGCCCTGGTGGATGACGGCGCCATCGAAGTCACCCTGCTGGGCCAGAACGTGAACTCCTACGGTGTGGAGTTCGGTGACCGGCAGGCGTTCTCCAAACTCCTGCGCGCGTGTGGGGAAATTAAAGGCCTGGAACGGGTCCGCTTCACCAGCCCCCACCCCGCCGCCTTCACCGACGATGTCATAGACGCCATGGCCGAAACCCCCAACGTGATGCCGCAGCTGCACATGCCGCTGCAGTCCGGGTCCGACAAAGTCCTGAAGGACATGAGACGGTCCTACCGTTCCACCAAGTTTTTGGGCATCCTGGACAAGGTCCGCGAGAAGATCCCGCACGCCGCCATCTCCACTGACATCATTGTCGGCTTCCCCGGCGAAACCGAGGAAGACTTCCAGGCCACCCTTGACGTTGTGGAGCAGTCGCGCTTCGCGACGGCTTTCACCTTCCAGTACTCGAAGCGTCCGGGTACTCCCGCGGCGGACTTGCCGGACCAGCTTCCTAAGGCCGTGGTCCAGGAGCGATTTGAACGCCTGACCGCACTGCAGGACAGGATCGCCGCCGAGGAAAACGCCACGCAGCTTGGCCGCCGGGTAGAAGTGATGGTCACCGCCCACTCAGGGCGCAAGTCCGAAGAAACCCACAGGCTGTCCGGCCGGTCCGAGGACCAGCGACTGGTGCACTTCTCCGTTCCCGAGGGGGCAGAGGTGCCGCGTCCGGGGGACCTGGTCACCGTCACCATCACCGAGGCCGCAGCCTTCCACCTCGTGGCCGACCCGTCGTTGCAGGACTACAGCCTGCGGCGTTCCCGCGCGGGGGACGCCTGGGACAGGTCCCAGGCAGATTCGTGCGGCGCTCCCGTGCCGGCTGCCGCAGGCGGCGCCGGCCGCACCGGAGTCTCGCTGGGGATGCCCACGCTGCCGGTACGGAGCCGCTGACCGGTGGTCCAGCCTCCGGTTATTGCTGTTGTTGGTCCCACAGGGTCAGGTAAGTCCGATCTAGCCGTGAATCTTGCCCTGGAGCTGGACGGCGAGGTCATCAATGCCGACGCCATGCAGTTCTATCGCGGGATGGACATAGGCACCGCCAAGATCACGCCGGCAGAGCGCAAGGGTGTTCCCCACCACCTTCTGGACATCCTGGACGTCACGGAGGAGGCCAGCGTTTCAGACTTCCAGCAGCAGGCCCGGAGCATTGTCAGCGATATCCACGCGCGCGGCAAGCGAGCCATTCTGGCGGGCGGTTCGGGTCTCTACGTGCGGGCCGCCCTCGACGTCCTCGAATTCCCGGGCACGGATCCTGTCCTCCGGCAGCGGCTCGAGGCTGAGCTCGATGAAGCTGGCCAGGATGCCCTCCTGGCACGGCTCCGGGAGGTGGATCCGGTGTCAGCGGGCCGTGTCTCCGATGCGCGCCGGATCATCAGGGCGCTCGAAGTCCATGAGCTCACCGGCCGGCCCTTCAGTTCCTTTATGCCCCAGCGGGAGTATTTCCAGCCTGCCGTCCAGATCGGCCTGGCCGTGGACCGCGACGTCCTCCGTGAACGGCTGGCACTGCGGGTCCACAACATGGTGGACCAGGGGCTGTTGGGGGAAGTGCGCCAGCTGGACACGGCCGGTCTCCGCGGCGGCAAAACTGCGCCGAGGGCCCTCGGCTATGCCCAGTTCCTGAAAGTGCTCGCCGGCGGTTCAACAGTTGGCGAGGCTGCCGAGGACACCATTGTGGCCACGCGGCAGTTCGCCAGGCGCCAGCTCACGTGGTTCCGCGCCGATCCCCGCATCACTTGGCTGGACTGGCAGGCGCCGGACCTTGCGGCCCAGGCCGTGGCTCTCAGCCGGTAATCTAGGACCATGGACGCAACTCCCGCAGAGACCACAGAGCCCGTCTTCCACACCTTGGGCGGACTCCGCTTCTCCAAGGGACACGGCACCGGCAACGACTTTGTGCTGGTCGCCGACCCAGACGGCGTCCACACCATCGACGCCGGCCAGGTAGCCGCGCTCTGCGACCGTCACCGCGGGATCGGCGGCGACGGACTGATCCGGGCCGTCCCCTCCCGGTACCTCTCCGAAGGTCGCGAGCTGCTGCTGAGCAGCCCCGAGGCCGAATGGTTCATGGACTACCGCAACGGCGACGGGTCGCTCTCGGAAATGTGCGGCAACGGGGTCCGCGTATTTGTGCACTTCCTGCGTGCCGAGGGCTTGGTTGACCTGCCCGACGGCGGCGCGCTCACCATCGGGACGCGCGGCGGCGTCAAGACCGTGGTCCGGACAGGGGACAGCTATGCGGTGGACATGGGCGCGTGGGAATTCATTTTCCCCGGCGACGCGACCGCGAAAGCCATGGACTCGCTGGTAACCGCAGACGGCCTGGAAGTGCCCCGCCCGGCCCTGTCAGTGAGCATGGGCAACCCGCACACCGTGGTGGCACTGGCTGAACTGTCCGAATTGGAAGCCACCAGGCTCTACACTGCTCCGAAGGTCGATCCGGTGCCGGCCAATGGAACCAACGTTGAATTCGTCGTGCCTGCCGAACCGCTGGTCCACAAGGGGATCGGCACCATCACCATGCGCGTCCATGAGCGGGGTGTGGGCGAGACCCAGTCCTGTGGAACAGGCGCGTGCGCCGCCGCAGTGGCCATCCGGCACTGGGCCGGGGCGGAAGCGCCGGACTCCTGGCAGGTCAACGTGCCGGGCGGCGTGGTCGGGGTGAAGTTCTTCGCCGGGGCGGGCGGGCACGAGCACGTCGAGCTCAGCGGGCCCGCCGTAATTGTGGCTACTGGGACGCTTTCCTGACCCGAAGGATGCGGAAGGACTTGGACGCGGACTCCCGGCTCACGGCGAAGGATGCATCCAGTTCCGTCGCGAGCCAGCGCTGAAGCGAATCCGAGCCCAGGTTTTTTTGGACCACCAGCCACGCGGAGCCGCCCGGCGCCAGCCGGGGCAGCCACAGCTTCAGGAGGCTGTGGAGTTCATCCTTGCCGATCCGGATGGGCGGATTGGACCAGATCGTGTCAAAGCGCAGGTCCGGGTCCACCGCCTCCGGAGTGCTGGCCAGCACGTTGCCCAGGCCCAGCAGGGACGCATTCTCGTTGGTCAGCGTGATGCAGCGTTCATTGACGTCCACGGCGTAGACCTTGGCGTGTGGCGCCCGCAATGCGAGGGTCAGGGCAATGGGCCCCCAGCCGCAGCCGATGTCAAGGAGGTTGCCTGTGGGGTCCGGGGCCGGGACCTCGGCCAGGAGCACCGCCGTCCCCTTGTCGATGCCGTCGGGGCTGAAGATGCCGCCGGACGTCTGCAGCGTGCGTGTCTCGCCGGCCAGTTCCACGGTGAGCGGCTTGCGGGTGAACGGCCCGGCGGGCGATGCGCTGAAATAGTGTGCGGACTCCATAACTGGCCAGATTAGTTGGCCGGGGTGGACAATGCGAAACCGCGGGCACCGCTTCTGCTAATCTTGAACCCATGTTCTTGATCTTCGAGTAGCCGGCACGGCCGGTGTCCCTCCCGGACGCCGCCTGTTCCGAAGCCGTGCCCCGCAGCGATGCAGGTATTAACCTTCCGCAAGTGCGCCACATGCCAGGTCTTCCGTATCTGGTATGCCGCCGGGCAATACTCGAGCGATCTGCCGCCGCCGGTCCTTGCTGTTTTGCCCGCGCTTCCACCACTCCACGCATCCCCGGATGCGAAGACTCCCTGCGCGGCCCGGTCCCGACCGGCGCGCAGCAGACCAGGAGGCCCGGATGACTGCAAGCCGTCAGCCCAGCGCGAATACTTCACCACTGAACAACGATCGGCACTATTCTGAAAATGCCGAAACTTCAAAGGAGACCATGACCAGCCAGCCCAACACCGGTTCAGATCCAGCAGCCCAGGACATGAGTCCCGAGGAGATCCAAGCTGTCATCGACCGGATTCTCGCCAAGGACGTACCGGCCAGGAACGTCACCGCCGCAGACGGTGACAAGAGCGTGTTCGGCAGGGCCCAGGCGATCTCCCGCTTGGACGACGAACACACCAGCTACGACGGCGACCAGCAGGACCGGGAGGAACGCCGGGCGCTGAAGCGCGTGGCCGGGCTGTCCACCGAACTCGAAGATGTCACCGAGGTCGAATACCGGCAACTGCGGCTCGAACGTGTGGTCCTGGCTGGGCTATGGTCCGAAGGCACCTTGGCGGACGCGGAGAATTCCCTGCGTGAGCTCGCCGCCCTCGCCGAAACAGCAGGCTCGGAAGTCCTGGACGGGATGGTGCAGCGCCGTGCCAAACCGGACCCGGGCACGTTCCTGGGTTCCGGAAAGGCCCTCGAGCTCAAGGAAATCGTGATGGCCACCGGGGCTGACACCGTTGTGGTGGATGCCGAACTGGCACCGTCCCAGAGGCGTAGCCTCGAGGACATTGTCAAGGTCAAAGTCATTGACCGCACGGCCCTGATCCTGGACATCTTTGCCCAGCACGCCAAGAGCCGTGAAGGCAAGGCCCAGGTGGAACTGGCGCAGCTCGAATACCTCCTGCCACGACTGCGTGGCTGGGGTGAATCGATGTCCCGCCAGGCCGGTGGCCAGGTGGGCGGCGCTGGCGCCGGCATGGGTTCGCGCGGACCGGGTGAAACAAAAATCGAACTGGACCGTCGCCGGATCCGGACCCGCATGGCCAAGCTGCGGCGCGAGATCGCTGCAATGAAGCCGGCGCGGGAGACCAAGCGGGCCAACCGCCGTCGTAATTCAGTGCCTTCGGTTGCGATTGCCGGGTACACCAACGCCGGGAAGTCATCGCTGCTGAACAGGCTGACCGACGCCGGCGTGCTGGTGGAGAACGCACTCTTCGCCACCCTGGATCCCACCGTGCGAAAGGCAGAGACCTCCGATGGCCTCGGCTACACCCTGGCGGACACCGTGGGTTTTGTCCGTTCACTGCCCACCCAGCTGGTGGAGGCCTTCCGCTCCACGTTGGAGGAAGTGGCTGACGCGGATCTGATCCTGCACGTGGTGGACGTGTCCCACCCGGACCCCGAGGGCCAGATTGCCGCTGTCCGCAAGGTCTTCAGCGAAGTGGATGCCCGCAAGGTGCCCGAAATCATTGTCCTGAACAAGGCCGATGCCGCGGATCCTTTTGTGGTGGAGCGCCTCAAGCAGCGCGAGCCGCGCCACGTAGTGGTCTCGGCACGCACAGGCCAGGGGATCCCCGAACTGCTGCATGCCATCAGTGAGGGGATTCCGCGGCCCGGCGTGAAGCTGGAGCTCCTTATTCCCTACGACCGCGGTGACCTGATCAGCAAACTGCACGAGACCGATGCCGAGATCCTGAGCCTGGATCACGGCGAGCACGGTACCCGTGTTTTGGTGATGGTGCGTGAGGGCCTTGCGGCTGAACTGGAACCCTTCATCAACCATGACTGAGGTTGCGGCAGGGGAAGTCAAAGGTACGGCCGGCGAGCAGTTCGTGATCGAATTGCTCGACCGCGCCGTGGCCGGCATGGGCGGTCAAAGCCGCAGTGGGCAGCACGAGATGGCCAGGCAGGTGGCCAAGGCCATCGAAACCGGCGACCACCTCTTGGTTCAGGCCGGAACGGGGACCGGAAAGTCGCTGGCCTACCTCATTCCGCTCATTGCGCACTCGCTGGTGAGCAACAAACCCACCTTGGTGTCAACGGCCACGCTTGCGCTGCAGACCCAGATTGTGGGCCGCGACCTTCCCCGGCTGCTGAAGACCATCACCCCTGCCCTGGACCGCCCGGTCAAGGTGGCCCTGGTCAAGGGTCGCTCCAACTATGTCTGCCAGCACAAGCTCGAAGGCGGGTTCCCCTCCGAGGAACCCGCCGAGGGCCAGCTGTTCTCCCTCGGCGAAGACACCAGCGTCCCGCATTTCGCCGCCGCATTGGGCGGGCCCTCGTCCCAGCTGGGCAAGGAAGTGGTGCGCCTGCGCGAGTGGGCGGAGAAGACCACCACGGGCGACCGTGACGAACTCCTGCCCGGCGTTACTGACCGGGCCTGGCGGCAAGTTTCGGTGACGTCCATGGAATGCCTGGGGGCCCAAAAATGCCCCATGGCAGCCGAATGCTTCAGCGAACTGGCTCGCCACGACGCCGCCGAGGCCGACGTTGTGGTCACCAACCATGCCATGCTCGCTGTCAGCGCCTTTGAAGGCCTGGCAGTGCTTCCCGAATACGACGTTGTGGTGGTGGACGAGGCCCACGAACTGCAGGACCGGGTCACCGGTGCGGTATCGGGGCAACTCTCCGTGGCAATGGTCCACGCTGCGGCGTCGGGCGCTCGGAAACACACGGCCATCACTGTGGATGCCCTCAACGCAGCTGCCGCCAACCTGGAACTCGCCTTGGCCGGCGTGCCCAACGGGCTGCTCCCGAATGGCCTCAACGACGAACAGCTGGATTGTGTGGACCAATTGCGTGAGGCCTGCCGCGCCGCGCTGTCCGATTCCAAGGTGGACGGCAGCCAAACGGCCGACGGCGGGCGGCAGCTCGCGCGCTCACGCCTGATGCTGATCCTCGAGCTGTGCGAGCGGCTGATCGTGGCCCGTGAAAACCGCGAGGTTGTGTGGTTTTCCCGCGCAAGTTCCTTCGATCCGCAACAGGGCTATGCGCAGCCCGACGACTCTGCGCCGGTCCTGGTCAACATCGCGCCGCTTAGCGTTGCCGGCAAGCTCCGCGAAGGGCTGTTCGCCGGCCACACGGTTGTGCTGACCTCGGCAACCCTGGCCATCGGCTCAGCCTTTGAACCGACCGCCGGCGGCTTGGGACTGGTGGGGGAGGGCGCGCCCAGCTGGAGCGGGATCGATGTCGGATCGCCCTTCGACTATCCCAAACAAGGGATCCTCTACGTCGCAGGGCACCTCCCCAAGCCGGGCCGCGGGGCGTCGCCGGAGGCCCTCGATGAACTTGAGGCGCTGATCCGCGCGTCCGGCGGCGGCGCCCTGTGTCTGTTTTCGTCGCGCCGAGCCGCCGAGGAGGCCGCTGAAGCGATGCGTCCCCGGCTTGGCCTCAGCATTCTCTGCCAGGGCGACTCCACCATGACGGCCCTGGTGAAGCAGTTCGCGGACGAGCCCGATACCTGCCTGTTCGGCACCATGTCCCTGTGGCAAGGCGTTGATGTTCCGGGTGGATCATGCAGGCTGGTGGTGATCGACCGCATCCCGTTCCCGCGGCCGGATGACCCGCTGATGACCGCACGGTCCCGCGCCGTTGCGCAGGCCGGCGGAAACGGCTTTATGGCGGTATCGGCGACCCACGCGGCCATCCGCCTGGCCCAGGGCGCGGGAAGGCTGATCCGTTCCACCGGAGATAAAGGTGTGGTGGCGGTGCTTGATTCCCGGCTGGCCACCGAGCGCTACGCCGGATTCCTCCGCGCCGCTCTGCCGCCGTTCTGGCCCACCACGGACCGCAAGACCGCGTTCGCCGCCCTGGAAAGGCTGGCCGGAAAGGGCGCCTGACTGCGCGCAGGTCCTATAGCGACCGCAGGACCGAGACGACCTTGCCCATGATTGTGGCGTGATCGCCCAGGATGGGCTCGTACTGGGTGTTCTGCGGCAACAGCCACGTGTGGCCATCGCGCTGGCGGAAGGTCTTGACGGTGGCTTCGTCGTCCAGCAGGGCCGCGACAATATCGCCGTTGGAGGCGTCTGCCTGCCGTCGGACCACTACCCAGTCGCCGTCGCAGATGGCAGCATCCACCATGGAGTCGCCGGCCACGCGCAGCATAAAGAGCTCACCCTGGCCCACGAGCTGCCGGGGCAGGGGCATCACATCTTCCACCACCTGGTCAGCAAAGATGGGCCCGCCGGCCGCGATCCGGCCCACCAACGGCACCATCGCGGTGTCCATGGCAGAGGGAAGTTCGGTGACCGTCCCGCCGATGCCGTGCAGGACTGAGGGCTTGGTTGTCCCGTTCGCCTTAGGGGACCCGCCGTCAAGCGTCAACGGCATCAGGACTTCCATGGCGCGCGGACGCTTGGGGTCCCGGCGAAGGTATCCCAGCTTCTCCAGTTGCGAGAGCTGGTGGGTCACGCTCGACAAACTCGCCAGGCCCACGGTGTCACCGATTTCACGCATCGACGGCGGATAGCCGTTGTCATTCACCGAGCGCTGGATGGTTTCAAGGATCTTCTTTTGGCGGGCGGTGAGCCCCTTGGGAGTCCGTGGGGGTTGGCGGCGCTGCGGTGTCGCCTTGCCCTCGGCGGCTGGTGCTGCCATGTTCGCCAATGCCTTTCGGTTGCCCGGCTCCGCTCCGGCCGCTGGTGCCTGGAACGCCCCGGGGCTGGTGTCGGAGTTGATTGTCAGACCCTGCTGATGAACTACAGAGGTGGTTGTTCTTTCATCCAAACGTAGGCCAGCCACAGGGCTTTTTCAAACATTTGTTCTAGCGAGTCTCGACAATATTCGTTGATAAGTGCTAAAAATGAAGAAGCAAAGTTCGAACATGTGTTCTACTCGTTGCTTGCGGATTCGAATATTCGAATCTATGGACGGCTCAGGCCGGTACCGGCAAGTGGACGCGGAGGGCGCGCCGGGCAGCACAGTATGGTCCAGGAGGGCTCATTTCATGTCAGCTTTATCTGCTTCGCAGGACTCGCGTCCGCAGTTCATTTCCGTGCAGGACCTCACCTCGCGGCAGTGGTCCGCACCCGTTTCGACGTCGGGTTCGGCGCCAAGGCAGCGCAGGGAACCGTTGCCGCCGCTGCGCCTGACCCGCAGGGGCCGGATTGTCCTCATCGGCATCCCGCTGGTGATTCTTGCCGCAATCCTGCTTTCCCTGGCAGGTTTCCTCAACGCCCCGGCAAAGGCCGCCGATTCTGCCGCCGACCTGTCGCTAACGCCAACAGTCTCGGTCACGGTGCAGGCCGGCCAGTCACTCTGGGCCATCGCCAGTACCGTTGCGCCCGAGCGTGATCCCCGTGATGTCATCGCGGATATTGCCCAGTTGAACAACCTTTCCGCCGGCGGCGTTGTCCCCGGACAGCAACTCTTCGTCCCCACCAGGTAAAGAGCCTGCGGGCTCGGGCGTGTGCCGCCGCAGGCCGTCACATTTTCCGGCCGTCTGCTTCGGACCTAAACTGTTCAGGTGAATGACCAGCTAGAGCGTCTGAACAGACTTCCCCTCCGGACCAACCTCCGCGGACTGACCCCGTACGGTGCCCCGCAGTTGGATGTACCTATCCTGCTGAACGTCAACGAAAACACCCATGGCGTCCCGGCGGACGTCCGGGCCGCGATCAGCGTGGCCGTGACGGAAGCCGCGGCGGGCCTCAACCGCTACCCGGACCGTGAGTTCACCGAACTCCGGGAAGCGCTGGCCGAATATCTCGGCCACGGTCTGGATGCCACCAACATCTGGGCGGCCAACGGGTCCAACGAGGTCCTCCAGCAGATTCTCCAGGCCTTCGGCGGACCCGGGCGGACGGCCCTGGGATTCCCGCCCACGTACTCCATGTATCCGCTCCTGGCCAGCGGCACGGACACCGGGTACATCGTCGGGCAGCGGGCCGACGATTACGGGCTCAGTGCCGAGTCGGCCGCGTTGCAGGTCAAAGAGCTTCAGCCCAACATCGTTTTCCTCTGCTCGCCGAACAATCCCACCGGCACTGGGCTGGGCCTGGACGTCGTGGAGGCCGTGTACGAGGCCGGCGAGGCCAGCCATACCATCGTCATCGTTGACGAGGCCTACCACGAGTTCGCCCACGACGGAACGCCGAGCGCCCTTACGTTGCTGCCCGGCCGGGAGCGCCTCATCGTGTCCCGCACCATGAGCAAGGCGTTCGCCCTCGCGGGCGCCCGTCTGGGCTACATGGCCGCCGCTCCTGAAGTCACGGACGCACTGCGCCTGGTCCGGCTGCCGTACCACCTTTCGGCCATCACCCAGGCAACAGCCCTCGCCGCCCTGCAGCACCGCACTGCGCTGATGGCCGACGTCGAGGACATCAAGGAGCAGCGCGACCGCATCGTCTCGGAACTCACGCGAATGGGACTCAAACCTGCCGCCTCCGATTCGAACTATGTCTTCTTCGGCGGCCTCGACAGCCCGCATGACGTCTGGCAGCGGCTGCTGGACGACGGCGTGCTGATCCGCGACGTCGGCATCCCCGGCCACCTGCGTGTCACGGCGGGAACTGAGACGGAGACCACAGCCTTCCTGACGTCGCTGGAACGCATCCTGGCCAGCCAGGCCAGGATGCCCGCCTAAACTTGAAGTATTGGCGCCGCCGCGCGCCGGCACATCTCCTTCGCTTTCGCATCACTGACTTCGCCTAAAGGACATATGACCATGAGCTTCACCGGATCGAACGCTGCCGCGCCCCGGACCGCACGCATGGAGCGTGCCACCAGTGAATCGTCAGTGCTCGTGGAGATTAACCTCGACGGCACGGGCGTTTCGGACATCGACACGTCTGTCCCGTTCTACGACCACATGCTGACGGCGCTCTGCAAGCACTCGCTCATTGACATGACGGTCAAAGCCACCGGTGACACCCACATTGACGTCCACCACACCGTGGAGGACGTCGCCATCACGTTCGGTGAAGTTCTGCGCACAGCCTTGGGAAACAAGGCCGGGATCCGCAGGTTCGGCGAGGCCACCGTGCCCCTCGACGAAGCCCTGGCGCAGGCCGTCGTCGACGTCTCCGGCCGCCCCTACCTGGTGCACGGCGGAGAGCCTGCCGGGCAGGAGTACCACTTGATCGGCGGCCACTTCACGGGGTCATTGACCCGCCACGTCTTTGAGGCCATCACGCTTCACGCCGGCATCTGCCTCCACATGAACGTCATCGCGGGCCGCGACCCGCACCACATTGTGGAAGCGCAGTTCAAGGCCTTCGCCCGCGCCCTGCGTGCTGCGGTAGAGCCCGATCCCCGCGTGGAGGGAATCCCCTCCACCAAGGGTGCCCTGTGAGCGGCCAAATTCTCCGGGACGGCGCCGTCATCGATCCGGCAACCGGCAAGAAGCCTGTGTCGCCCGAAGGCAAGCCGACGGTCACTGTCCTGGATTACGGTTCGGGAAACGTCCGGTCCGCCGTGCGCGCCCTGGAGCGGGCAGGAGCCGAGGTCATCCTCAGCTCCAAGCCGGAGGACGTGCTTAATGCCGACGGCCTGGTGGTACCCGGCGTCGGCGCGTTCGAGACTGTAATGCGCGAGCTCAAGGCCGTGGACGGCATCCGGCTGATCGGCCGGCGCGTGGCCGGGGGCAGGCCGGTCCTGGCAATCTGCGTGGGCCTGCAGGTTCTGTTCGAGGCCGGGGTGGAGCACGGGACAGAAGCTGAAGGCATGGGGGAGTGGCCGGGCAAGGTGGAACTCCTTCCCGCTGAGGTGGTGCCACACATGGGCTGGAACACGGTTGACGTTCCGGAAGGATCCAAACTCTTCGCCGGCGTCGCGGACCAGCGCTTCTACTTCGTTCACTCCTATGGTGTCCAGGACTGGAACTTCGACGTGATCCAGCCGCGGATGACTGCGCCCCTGGTGACCTGGTCAGAGCATGGCGCGCGCTTTATTGCCGCAGTGGAGAACGGACCGCTCTGCGCTACCCAGTTCCACCCGGAAAAATCCGGCGACGCCGGTGCACGGCTGCTGCGCAACTGGGTGGACGGCCTTCGCAAGCCAGCTGCCACGGACGCCGCCTAGATGTGGTCGATTGTCCTGATGGGCCTGGCCGGCCTATTGGTGGGCGGCGCACTGTCCTTCAGGCAGCAGCACAAACCGCTCTGGACCCAGGTGGGCTTCTACGTCCTGGCCGGCATGGCGCTGCTGGCCGCGTACCTGCTGACGCTTCCTGGAACCTAGCCCACGCAACCCCCAGTTCCGCTTCCACGCGCAACCCAACACCCAAAAGGATTTGAGATGACCACCGCAACCGATCTGCCGGTTCTTGAACTGCTGCCCGCCGTCGACGTCGTAAACGGACAGGCCGTGCGGCTGGTCCAAGGCGAAGCCGGCAGCGAGACGAACTACGGCACACCGCTGGAGGCAGCCCTCAACTGGCAGGAGCAGGGCGCCGAATGGGTACACCTGGTGGACCTCGACGCCGCATTCGGCCGGGGCTCGAACGCCGGGCTGCTCCGTGAATTGGTGGGCCGGCTTGACATCAAGGTGGAGCTGTCCGGCGGACTCAGGGACGACGAATCCCTCGAAGCGGCGCTGGCCCTCGGCGTTGCCCGCGTCAACCTCGGCACAGCGGCGCTGGAAAACCCCGAGTGGACCCGCAGTGCCATCGACCGCTTTGGCGACAGGATCGCCGTCGGCCTCGACGTCCGCGGAACCACGCTGGCAGGCCGCGGCTGGACCAAAGAAGGCGGCGACCTCTGGGAGGTCCTGGGCCGGCTCGAAGAAGCCGGGTGCTCCCGGTACGTTGTCACTGACGTTACGAAAGACGGCACACTGCAGGGTCCCAACGTTGAACTCCTGCGCCAGATGGTGGAGAAGACCGGCAAACCGGTGGTCGCCTCCGGCGGCATCTCCAGCCTGGACGACTTGAAAGTGCTGCGCTCCCTGGTGCCGCTGGGCGTGGAAGGCGCGATCGTGGGCAAGGCGCTGTACGCCGGTGCCTTCACGCTCCCCGAAGCCCTCGACGTCGCCGGCCGCCGCTAGGCGGTTCCGTGGACAGCACGCACAACGCCGATCCGGCAGCGGAATCGCCGCCGCCGCGCCATCTGCCCGGACACATTGCGGCGGCTTTGGCGGGCGCGGGCGGCCGTACTGACTCGGCCGGCCGGCCGTGGGAAGGCCGGAGCCTCGCCGGGGACGAAGGCAGGATCCATAACTTCGAGGACGACGACGGCACGGCCGACGCAGGCTACCTCGCCGCCGTCGCGGCTCTGGTTGACGGCAACGGCGACGAAGCGGCTGTGGTGGCCTCGCTGGCCACCGCCCGAGTCTTTATCCCGATCATCGCCCAGCTCGGCGAGGAAGCGGCCGGCGTCGACGGCCTGACGTCGGACAAACAGGCGGACATGGCGCTGGTCACCCTGAAGGCCGCCGACGGCCGGACGGCCATGCCGGCGTTCAGCTCGGCGAATGCCTTGGCTGCCTGGCACCCCGAAGCCCGGCCGGTGGCGGTATACGCCGCCAGGGCTGCCCTCTCAGCCGTGGCCGAGGGGGCCGAGCTGCTGGTGCTCGATCCGGGCTCGGAGGTCACGTTCGTGGTCCGGCGGCCCGCCGTCTGGGCGCTGGCCCAACAACGGGAGTGGATCCCTTCCTACACAGACGCGGCGTTGGCAGCCGAGATGGCTGAGGCAACGGCCGCCTTCCCTGCGGTGCGCAAGCTTGCCCTCCTCCCGGGTTCCGGCGTCGCCGTCCTCACCGGTACCGGTGCCACGCTCACCGGGGGCGGTGCCGGGCCGGAACTTCAGGTGCTGCTCCACCTTGAGGATGGGTTGGACGCTTTGGCAGTACAGGACCTGGTGTCCGGCCTCCAGCAGGCATGGTCCCGGAATGTATTGTTTGGAGAGCGTGTTGACTCGATCGAAATCAAGTTGCGGCGCGCGGCACAATAGCTGACGGTTGGCGCGGAGATCCCGGGCTGCCGCGGGCAGACCCAAAGGATTTTCCGTGAACTTCGCTCTTTACCGGGAGCTGCTGGCCCACCGGCCCATCCGGCGGCTGCTGCTGGTCGGCATGATCGCCCGCATCCCCCACTCCGCGGCAGGCCTGCTGCTGACCCTGCATATCGTCCTGACCCTGGACCAGGGGTACGCAGCAGCCGGCGCCGCAGCGGCTGTTATGACCATCGGCATTGCCGTTGGCGCACCATGGCGCGGCAGGCGCGTGGACACTGTTGGCCTGCGCCGGGCGCTGATTCCGTCAGTGGTGTCAGAGGCCCTCATCTGGTCCATGGTGCCGCACGTGTCCTACCAGTGGCTGCTTCCGCTGGTGTTCGTCGGCGGCCTGCTGACGTTGCCGATCTTCAGTGTGATCCGCCAGTCCCTGGGCGTCCTCGCGGACGGCGATCAGCGGCGGACCGCTTTTGCGCTGGACTCGATCGCCACGGAGATGGTGTTTATGATCGGGCCTGCCGCCGGAGCCGTTGTGGCCACCAGCGGCTTCACCGCTCTGGGACTCACCGTGGTGGGCGTTTCCACGTCACTGGCCGGATTGTTCCTGATGTGGTTCAACCCGCCCACCCGAAGTGCCACGCAGACTGAGGAGTGCCAGGCAGACCAGCGCCACGCCGCGGAAGTGGCTGTGGTTTCCGCCGCACCAGCACACCTCCAGGAAGCAGCGGCAGACCTCGTCCCGGCCGGGGCAGAACGCATCCGCAGCGGGTCGGCGGGGCTGCGCGGCAAGGTGGCCCACAACTTCGCCTGGCTCACGGCCACTGTAGCGGCCGTATTCGCCGTGGCGGCTGGAACCGGCATGGTGCTCAGCGGCACGGACGTTGGCATTGTTGCTGCCCTGGAAACAGGCGGGCACCAGGGCGAACTCGGCATTGTGTTCCTCTTTTGGTGCGCCGCATCGGTGGCCGGCGGACTGGTCTACGGGGCCATGCACCGTCCAGTTTCGCCGATCCTCCTGCTGCTGGGGATGGCGGCCCTGACTATCCCGATGGGCTTCGCCCAGGACACCTGGACGCTGGCCTTCGTCTCGATCCTTCCGGGCCTGTTGTGCGCCCCTGTCCTGTCGGCCGCCTCCGAACATGTGGCAGACCTGGTGGCGGAGGACCGCCGCGGCGAGGCGATGGGCTGGTACGGCTCTGCGCTGACTGCCGGTGTGGCGCTCGGGGCGCCCCTTGCCGGGATTTTCATCGACGGGATGGGACCATCCGGCGGCTTTGTCTCCGTGGGCGTGGCCGGCGTTCTGCTCTGCCTTGTGGGACTGCTGCTCCAGGCCCACCGACGCCGGAGCGCCGCCGTCTGACGCCGGCCTCCAGAGTTTTTTGTCCAGATATTCCGCCTTTCCAGGTGCGGAAGTCCCGTTATCTGGACAAAAACTTAGGTGAAACACGACGGCGGCGGACGGTCCGTGTGGACCGTCCGCCGCCGTCGTCGTACTTTGTGAAGTTTGCTGGCTGGTTCTAGTTGACGGCGCCGGTGTACTTCTCGCCCGGGCCCTTGCCCGGGGCATCCGGGATGATGGACTCCTCGCGGAACGCGAGCTGCAGGGAACGCAGGCCATCGCGCAACGGGCCGGCGTGCTGGGATCCGATTTCGGGGGCCGCTGAGGTCACGAGTCCGGCAAGGGCGGTGATGAGCTTGCGGGCCTCGTCCAGGTCCTTGAGTTCCTCTGCATTGTCCTCGGCGGCGAGGCCCAGCTTGACCGCTGCCGCGCTCATCAGGTGCACGGCGGCGGTGGTGATGACCTCGATGGCCGGCACCTCCGAGATATCGCGGATTTGCTGGGTCACGTCAGCCTTGGCGGCCGGGGCCTCGAAAACGTGTGAATTACTGTCTGGGGTGCTCATACTGGTAAGCTTGTCACAGACCGACTGGATGTCGTTATTTCGCTGTGGAAGGTCCCACCAACGCTTAGCTGCGTTAGGCGGGATTTGTTCTGTAGAATGACATGCAGTTTGCAAGCGGAGTACTCTCCCACCCGCGTCAGCCGTTTTCCCCGCCGGAAGTAATTCCTGAGGAAGCAAGGTTGCCGGGTACCGGTCGGACAGTTCCATCCGGCATTGAGCCTGGGGAAGTGCGCACTGCCTCTGCTGAGGTCGGTGCATCCGATCATCGAGGCCTTCGATTGCTCCGGCAATTGGGGGCCTTCTCTATTTGCCGGTGAATACCACATCAATCACAGGAGCTTTAACATTAGCGAGCCAAGAATCAATGAGCGTATCCGCGTCCCCGAGGTGCGGTTGGTCGGTCCTGCAGGTGAACAGGTAGGAATCGTCCGTATTGACGATGCCCTGCGTTTGGCTGCCGAGTCCGATCTTGATCTCGTTGAAGTTGCACCGCAGGCCAAGCCTCCGGTGTGCAAGCTGATGGACTTCGGCAAGTACAAGTACGAGGCCGCCGTCAAGGCACGTGAAGCACGGAAGAACCAGACCAACACTGTTCTGAAGGAAATCCGCTTCCGCCTCAAGATTGACACCCACGACTACGAGACCAAGCGCGGCCATGCACTGCGCTTCCTCGGTGCCGGTGACAAGGTCAAGGCCATGATCCAGTTCCGCGGCCGTGAGCAGCAGCGTCCGGAGATGGGCATCCGCCTGCTCCAGCGCTTCGCTGACGATGTCGCCGAAGTGGGCGTTGTGGAGTCCAGCCCCCGTATCGATGGCCGCAACATGGTCATGGTCGTGGGCCCGCTGAAGAACAAGGCCGAAGCCAAGGCCGAGGCACGCCGCGCATCGCAGCGTGCAGAGGCCAAGGCGCAGAACGAAGCGAAAGCTACGGGTGGCGGCCGCATCGACGTGTCCGGCGACGACCAGGCGCCGCTCACGCAGTCGCTGGCTGACCTTCTTCCGGAAGGTTTCGCCATCACCACGGAGCCGGAAACCGAAGCTCCGGCGGCACAGTCTGAAGCTCCTGAGGCGCCTGCTGAAGCCGCTCCGGAAGCCGAGGCCCCTGTCAAGGAAGCGCCAGCGAAGGAAGCTCCCGTCAAGGAAGCCGCCGCGAAGGAAGCTCCTGCAAAGGAAACCGCCGCCAAGGCAGCACCCGTGAAGGAAGCCGCCGTCCAGGAGGCGCCCAAGCAGGCTGCCCCGAGGGCCGCTGCTCCCAAGCGTGAGGCTCCCAAGGCAGCCCCGGCACCCGTCAAGGCTCCTGTCGCTGCCAAGCCCGCCGAAGCTGCGGCTCCGGCAGCTCCGAGGCCGCCGGTGCCGATGCCTAAGCCGATCGCCCGGCCGGCAGCGCCGAAGCCTGCTGCAAGGCCTGCCCCCAAGGCAGCTCCGAAGCCGGCTGGCAAGAAGACTACCTAGTTCAAAGCTGCGGGAGGTTATCCTCCTGCAGTACGCAACCAGCATGCCGCCTGCAGGGGCGGCGGCTCGAAAGAACTGCAGACAATGTCTGTGGACACGTAAGGAGATCGGTTCCCATGCCGAAGATGAAGACCCACAGTGGTGCTAAGAAGCGCTTCAAGCTGACCGGCAGCGGCAAGCTGCGCCGCCAGCAGGCCAACCGCCGCCACTACCTTGAGCACAAGTCCTCCAGGCTGACTCGTCGCCTCGCCGGCGACAAGATTGTCTTCAAGGGTGACGCTAAGGTCATCCGGAAGATGCTCGGCATCTAAGTTCCAAGTTCTCTGACTGATGCCACCTGGCAGCAGTCAACTACCAAAAAGGCTTCTCAGGCCAGCCGGTTGTTCCGGCAGTAGATGCTTGGGATCAGAATTTTCGAAGGAGTACGCACGTGGCACGTGTGAAGAGGGCGGTCAACGCCCACAAGAAGCGCCGGGTTATCCTTGAACGCGCAAAGGGCTACCGTGGACAGCGTTCACGCCTGTACCGCAAGGCTAAAGAGCAGCTGCTGCACTCGTTTGTGTACAGCTACGGCGACCGCAAGAAGAAGAAGGGCGACTTCCGCCGCCTGTGGATCCAGCGCATCAATGCTGCATCCCGCGCCAACGGCCTGACTTACAACCGTCTGATCCAGGGCCTGAAGGCCGCTGAGGTCGAGGTTGACCGCCGTATGCTTGCTGAGCTGGCCGTTTCGGATGCGAACGCATTCGCCGCGCTGGTGAAGATCGCCAAGGATTCCCTGCCTGCCGACACGTCCGCTCCGGCCGTCGAAGCCGCAGCCCCCAAGGCACCCAAGGCCAAGGCTGCAAAGCCTGCCGCTGACGTGGCTGCCAAGTAGCACCCACGCCAGTTCGAGGACTGGTGGCTGAAGCCACTAAGGTTCTTGTATGAACGAAACCGGGCGCCCGCAAGACTTTCCACTCTCCAACCCCCGAGCTGATCGGGTGAGGAAGGTGGCACAGCTTGCCGGGCGCCCGGCCCGTTCAAAGCGCAGCGAGTTTCTGGCGGAGGGTCCCCAAGCTGTCCGTGAGGCCCTCACTCTGCACCAGAAAAGGATTGCAGCGGGCGAGCCCGGCGCCGTCTATGAGGTGTACGCGAGCGAGGCCTGCCTCGACCGGCACCCGGACCTGGAGGCTCTCGCGGAGGGCATTGACGCATACCTCACTACCGACGAAGTGCTGGCCGCGATGGCGGACACGGTTACCCCGCAGGGCATTCTCGCGGTCTGCGGTTTCCTGGACGTGAGCCTTGAGCAGGTCCTCGACGCCGGCCCTCGGCTGCTTGCAGTGCTGTGTCAGGTCCGGGACCCGGGCAACGCCGGCACTGTACTCCGGGCTGCTGACGCGGCCGGGGCGGACGCCGTCATCCTGACCTCGTCCAGCGTTGACATCTATAACCCCAAGGCCGTCCGTTCCACCGCCGGTTCCCTGTTCCATCTGCCCGTGGTCCTGGGTGCCGATATCGCGGAAGTGGCAGCCGCCTGCCGTGCGCGGGGAATTGGCATACTGGCCGCCGACGGTGACGGTGACGTCAACCTGGATACGCTCCAGGACGAAAACGCCGCCCGCCGGATCGCAGGCCCTGGCGTCGAATCGCTGTTCGCCCTGGAGGGTCCCACAGCGTGGCTGTTCGGAAACGAAGCGCAGGGGCTCGCCGAAGATGAACTGGCCTTGGCCGATCACCGGGTGGCCGTGCCCGTATACGGCGCAGCCGAAAGCTTGAACCTCGGCACGGCGGCAACGGTGTGCCTCTACGCGAGTGCCAGGTCCCAGAAAGCGTGACTGAACACGTGACTTAAAAGGCAGGGCCCCGGAAGTTCTCCGGGGCCCTTGCTGTATGAATCAGGTGAGGTAGGGGTATCAGGGCGCCCGTGTGCTCTTGCTGCGTCCTGTGATGGCGCCGTAGACGCCGGCAACTACCAGGCCGCCTACGATGGCCAGGATCCAGGTACCCAGATCAAAGAAGGCAAGGTCACCCTTGCCGAACAGGAGGCTGCCAATCCAGCCGCCTACAATCGCGCCGACAACGCCGAGCACGAGACTCGTCACCCAGCCGCCGCCGACTTTGCCCGGCATAACGGCTTTCACGATGGCCCCTACGATGAGGCCGAGAATAATCCAAGCAAGAAAACCCATGTCTCCTCCTTCATATTCGTCGGGACTAAACGTCCCGATTAGTGTTCAAGCTAACATACGGCCCCTCCGATGTCAGCAGGCTTAGTGGATGTCAGAAGTGCGTCTTCTGCACCCGAAAAGGTACGGTATTCGTGGGCGGAGCCGACTGCGGCGCCGCGAATATCCCTGCTTGTTCTTGAAACCTGTGAAGAGGAGAAGCCTCCGTGGCTGCAAATGGCGGTGCCAAGGCGATCGTCGCGGCCCTAGCCGCAAACCTGACCATCGCCGTCCTGAAATTCGTGGCCTTTTTTCTGACGGCTTCCTCGTCGATGCTGGCCGAAGCCATCCACTCGATTGCCGACTCCGGCAATCAACTGCTGCTCCTGATCGGCGGCAAGCGCGCCAGAAAGGCAGCCAGCCCGAAGCACCCGTTCGGGTATGGCCGTGAACGCTACATTTACGCCTTTATCGTCTCGATCGTGCTCTTCAGCGTGGGTGGGCTTTTTGCACTGTTCGAAGCGTGGGAGAAGCTGCAGCACCCGCACGCCATCGAAGGGGACTTCTGGTGGGTTCCTTTGGCGGTGCTGATCGGCGCCATTGTTGCTGAGTCTTTCTCGTTCAGGACGGCCATCATCGAATCCAACCACGTCCGCGGCAAGCAGGGCTGGGTGAGCTTTGTGCGCACGGCCAAGCAGCCGGAACTGCCGGTCATCCTGCTGGAAGACCTCGGGGCGCTTCTTGGCCTTGTGTTCGCGCTCGTGGGTGTGAGCATGACCCTCGTCACCGGCAACGGGATCTGGGACGCCGCGGGTACCGGCATGATCGGCCTGCTGCTCGTGGCCATCGCTGTGGTGCTGGCTATCGAAACCAAGTCCTTGCTGCTGGGCGAGTCCGCCACCCGGGATGACGTGGCCCGCATCAGTGAGGCCATCGAGGCCGGGGGACACAACCGGATCATCCACCTCAAGACCCTTCACCTCGGACCGGAGGAGCTGCTGGTGGCCGCCAAGATCTCCGTGGGTGCCGCAGAAACCGGCCGGGACATCGCCGCCGCGATTGATGGTGCGGAGTCCCGAATCCGCACCGCCGTTCCGATGGCCCGGGTGATCTACCTCGAACCGGATCTGCACCGCGAGGACAGTCGCACGGACGGGGTCTCAGGCGCCGGTCAGGTTCCCGGTGCAGGCCAGATAGCCGCGGAGGCCGGGGCTCAGGACCCGCAGGCCTGACGTTCCTTCCTCAGCGCACCGAATGCTTCGGTGAAGCCGCTGCCCGCCCGTTCCCAGAATCAGGCGGCCAGCGGCTTTTTGCGTTCCAGGACGCCGCTGGTCACCGCGATGCCAAAGCCCAGGACTGCCAACACGGCGCCCACGAGCGCGGGTGCCACGAAGCCCCAGCCCCAGGCGATCACTAGGCCGCCCAGGAAGGCGCCCAGGGCATTGGCAACGTTGAGCGCGGCGTGGTTGAGCGAAGAAGCCAGGGAGGGGGCGTCCGGCGACGCATCCAACAAACGCGTCTGCAGGGCCGGGATCAGCATGGAGCCGGACGCTCCAACCACAAAGACCATCACCAGGGCTGACCAGGGCCAGTGCACAGCCACCGCGTAAACCACCAGTGCGACGGCGATCCCGGGCAGGACCCAGTACAGCGTCCCCATCACTGACTTGTCGGCCAGCCTGCCGCCGACGACTGTTCCGGCCACCATGCCCAGTCCGTAGAGTGCCACCACAATGGGCAACAGCGATCCCGGAATACCGGCCACCAGGGTCATGGTGTGCGCAATGTAGGTGTAGGTCGCGAAGAAGCCACCAAAACCCACGATGCCGATCAGGATGGCCAGCCACACCTGGAGCCGCTTGAGCGCACCGAGTTCGCGGCGGATGCTCGCGTCAGGATGGGGGGCCTGGTATGGGACATAGCGCCACAGCAGCACCAGTGTCAGCAAGCCAATGCCTCCTACGAGGAGGAACAGCAGCCGCCAGCCGAAGGTCTGGCCCACCCAGGTGGCCGCGGGCACGCCGATAACGTTCGAAACGGAGAGGCCCGCCATCACCATGGAGATGGCCCAACCCCGACGCGTGGGGGAAACCAGAGAGGCGGCGATCACAGCCGCGACCCCGAAGAATGCGCCGTGCGGCAGCCCGGCCGCAAACCGGGAAACCAGCATGCTCCCGTAATCGGGAGCAACATAGGACGTCAGGTTGGCCAGCGTGAAGAACAACATGAGGCCCAGTGCGAGGTATTTGCGTGGCAGTTTGGCACCGACTGCGGCGAGCAGCGGCGCGCCCACCACAACTCCGAGGGCGTAGGCGGAAATGAGGTGTCCGGCCTCCGGGGTGCTGATGCCGAGTCCTTGTTCCACCTCTTTCAGCAGGCCCATCATGGTGAACTCCGTGACACCGATTCCGACGCCGCCCATTGCCAGTGCGAAAATCGCTGCGCCAACGTGTGGAGACTTCGCCTTGGATGCGGTGGAGGTTTGGACGACGCTACTCATGGGCCTGCTTTTCAAAGGGGATGCTGGGGGAGGGTCCGCAAACCATTCTCCCTCATAGACTGGGGCGGTGAGTGGACTGATACAGGTAGTTGGCGGAGCAATAGTGGACTCGTTGGCGAACCCTGCCCGCATACTGGTGGCCAGGCGGACTGCTCCCGAGCAGTTCGCTGGGCTCTGGGAATTTCCCGGCGGGAAAGTGGACGCCGGTGAGGAATGCGAGGCCGCATTGCACCGGGAACTGAGTGAGGAGCTCGGCGTGCGTGTCCGGCTGGGGCTCGAGCTCCCGGCAGCGGCGGCCACCGGATGGCGGCTGAACGACCGGGCAAGCATGCGGGTCTGGCTGGCCGAAATTATCCAGGGCGAGCCGCAACCCCTCGAGGACCACGACGCATTACGCTGGGTCGCGCTGACGGACCACCGGGAAGTGCTGGACCTGCCCTGGATCCCGGCCGATTTCCCCATTGTCGAAGCCCTCCTGCACTCACTCAGCGCGCAGCAGCCAGACACGCACGCGCGTTGAAATCCTGACGTCAGAACAGGGTAGGTTGACGGAGCGCTGTTGCTTCGTCGGCGTTCCGAAAGTCAGCGCCTGTTGTCCCGGGGACAGGCAGGATTCCTTCCGGATACTGGGCTTCCTCGCCTCGGGGATCGTCTGCCAGATCGCGGTGGCTGAAGCCGTGGCCGCTGGTGAAGCCATGCCGGTGCTTGAAATAGCGCACCTTTGCGGCGAGCCAGGTGCGGTATTCCTTCGACGCGTAGGACCCTGTGTCATAGAGGCGCCGGTAGCGGCCAGCCAGTTCCGGATGGTTCTTGGCAATCCACTGCATGAACCACTCGCGTGTTCCCGGCTTCAGGTAGAGGGCGCCGGCGGTGACGCCCGTGGCACCGGCCGCGGCCAACGAAGCGAACAGGGAATCAAGGGCTTCGTCACTGTCGGACAGCCACGGCAGGATAGGCATCGCCATAACACCGCAGGGGAGCCCGGCATCGCGTAAGCGGGAGACCAGCTTCAGCCGCGCCCGAGGCCCTGGCGTGCCTGGTTCCACGGCTTCCGAGAGTGCCTCATCCGTCATGGCCAGGGAAATGCCCACCCCTACCGGCACCTGGGCGGCAGCACGCTTCAGGAGCGGCATGTCCCGGGCGAGCAGCGTCCCCTTGGTAAGGATGGACAACGGCGTACCTGAGTCAGCCAGCGCCGTGATGATTCCCGGCATCAGCTGGTAGCGGCCCTCGGCCCGCTGGTAGGGGTCCGTGTTGGTGCCAAGCGCCACCTGGTGACGGCCCCAGGACGGTTTGGCCAGCTCCTTCCGGAGGACCTCGGCCGCATTGACCTTGACCACCACCTGGCTGTCGAAATCCAGTCCGGCGTCAAAGTCGAGATACGTGTGGCTCTTGCGCGCAAAACAGTAAACACAGGCATGGCTGCAGCCGCGGTACGGGTTCACGGTCCACTCAAACGGCATCCGCGACCCGGCCACCACCTTATTGAGCACCGATTTGGCGGTGACCTCATGAAAGGTGATGCCGGCGAATTCGGGGGTGGTCACAGAACGGACCAACCCGGCAAGGGGAAGCAGGGCAGGTGATGGGCCACTTCCGAGGTCATCGGCGGGCCGGGGCATCAGCGCTTGTTCATCCCATCTCATGCCTTCCATTCGAATATATGTTCGAACTTAAGTCAAGGACCGGGCGCCGCGGAAGTCCGCGCGCCGGGCTCACCGGCGGCAGGGCTCACGTCAGGCTGGTCGCGCCGGACTCACCGCCCGCCGGACTCACTGCCCGCCGGGGGCTCCGCCCCGTGGCTTCGGCCGGTGGCTTCCGCTTGCGTCGGCCCCCGGGAAACCGTCAGTCCAACAATTCCCACACCACGGTGACGCTGGCGTTAATGCCCGCGTGGCCCGCCTCCACGCTGATGGCTTCGCTGGCGGCGGCGCGCTGGATCCGGGCCACCGGAACCGGCCCGGGCGCATCCGGGTGCTCGGCAACGGACATCACCGCGCCAAGCCGCGCGGACGCCAGGGATGCAAACTGTTCGGCTTTGACTGAGGCATCCTGCCATGCAGCGTCCCGGGCGAGGGCGGCGACGGCTGACTCATCCGAGAAGCCAAGTTCCAGTCCGTTCAGGCGCACGTCATCGCCGCCGGCGTCTACTGCGGCGGCAATAACGGCGGATGCCGCGCTGACCTGCCGCAGGCGCACGGTGAGCATGCTGGAGGTCACGTACCCGGTCACCTGCTGGCCCCCGCTGTCGCGCCAGACGAACTCCGGCCGGACGTTCAGTCCGGAGGTCCGGATGTCCGTGTCAGCCAGGCCGTGCCGGCGGAGCGCACCGGATACAGCTGCGGACGCTGTTCCTGCATCCGCATAGGCGGCGCCCACGCTGTCCCGCCGACACTCGACGCCCACAGAAATCGTCAGTAAGTCAGGTGGCGCCTCCGCCGTCCCCGTTCCGGTCACGATAATGGTCCTGTTGCTTGTCGTGGTGTTGGGTTCGCCCGTCATTGTCAGACCTCGATTCCGACGGCGCCATGGGGCGCCGGCTTTGGTGTCCGGATGTCAACATAACCGCCGGCTGCCAGGCCGGCCTGCCGTTCGAAGAAATTCGCCGACGCCGGATTGCCCGTCCGGAGCTGCGACCAGCCGGCGGCCAGGAAATACAGCGGAAGGAAGGGCAACCCCAGGCAGTAGGCGTACTGGCTGCAGTGCTTTTCCTCATGCCCCAGGAGCGCCGGATTGGACGTCAGTTCTTCAGCCCGGATCCGGTAGATGACCACGTTGCCCAGGGTGAAGGCCCCCGCATACGGAATGCGCCACCGGTAGCCGGACGCCATGACCAGCCCGCGGGGGCCTTTGCTGACGGCGGTTCCCGCAGCCGCGGCAACGGCCAGGCCCAGCAGGGTAGTGCCGTTGGCCAGGTTGGCGAGCTGTCGTACGCGCTGCCCCGGCGTCAACAGCTGCGCGGCTGACGGGCCCTGCCCTTGTGTCATGAGGCCATGGTAACCGGAGCCTTCACTTAGACTGGAGGATAGTGGCCGCCAGTTTTTGACCGGTGTGCCCTGACCTGGTCATCGAGTGCATTCAGCAAGCATGGATTCACGGAATGACCTGCCAGTGACGGATGCGCTGCCGGGTAACCGCGCGCGGCTGCACCCCTCACCGGCAGCCCCGACTCGTAGCTAAGAACAGTAGATGACTGAAACTTTGCCGGGCGCCGCCATCCCGAACCCTACGGATGAAGCCGCCATCACTGCCGCTGTAGACCAGGCCATCGCCGCCATTGCCGGCGCAGGCACCCTTGACGAACTCAAGGCGGTGAGGCTGGCGCACACCGGTGAGAAGTCACCGCTCAGCCTGGCCAACCGGGAGATCGGCGGACTGCCGAAAGACCAGAAAGCCGTAGCCGGCAAACTCATGGGTTCCTCACGGGGCCGGGTCAACAAGGCGCTCGCGGACCGCACCGCCGAGCTGGAAGCACAAAACGACGCCCGGATCCTGCTGGAAGAGACGGTGGACGTCACTGCCGCACCCCGCCGTCGTCGGGCAGGAGCGCGTCACCCGCTCTCCACGCTGCAGGACCGCGTGGCGGACATCTTTGTGGGCATGGGCTGGGAAATCGCCGAAGGCCCCGAGGTGGAATCCGAATGGTTCAACTTCGACGCCCTGAACTTCAAGCCGGACCACCCCGCCCGCGAAATGCAGGACACGTTTTTCGTGGAGCCGCCGGAGGCCCACCTGGTGATGCGTACGCACACCTCCCCGGTGCAGGTCCGGTCCATGCTGGAACGCGAGTTGCCCATCTACGTCCTCTGCCCCGGCAAGGTGTTCCGCACCGATGAACTGGACGCGACGCACACCCCGGTCTTCCACCAGTTCGAGGGCCTGGCCATCGACAAGAACTTGAGCATGGCCGACCTCCTGGGCACCCTGGAGCACTTCACCCGGCAGTTGTTCGGCGACGAAGCGTCCGTCCGGCTGCGCCCGAACTATTTCCCCTTCACCGAACCCTCCGCGGAACTCGACATCTGGCACCCGGGCGCCAAGGGCGGCCCGCGCTGGATCGAATGGGGCGGCTGCGGCATGATCAACCCCAACGTCCTCCGCGCCGCGGGCATCGACCCGGATATCTACTCCGGTTTCGCATTTGGCATGGGTATCGAGCGCGCGCTCATGTTCCGCAATGACGTCGGCGACATGCGCGACATGATCGAAGGCGACGTACGTTTCAGCGAGCACTTCGGGATGGAGATCTAACAGTGCGTATCCCACTTTCCTGGCTGCGTGAATTCGCAGCAGTACCGGCCGGAGCAACGGCCGAAGACGTGATGGCCGAACTGGTCAAGGTCGGTTTTGAAGAAGAGGACGTCCACCGTCCCACGGACGCCTTGCAGGGTCCGGTTGTGGTGGGCCAGGTCCTGAGCATCGTCAAGGAACCCCAGACCAACGGCAAAACCATCAACTGGTGCCAGGTCCGGGTTGTCCCCGAAGGCCAGGAACAGACCCTGACCGGCGACAGCATCGACCCGTCCGGGGTGCAGGGGATCATCTGCGGCGCCCACAACTTCGTGGAGGGCGACAAGGTAGTAGTCACGCTGCCCGGCGCGGTCCTGCCCGGCGACTTCCACATCTCCGCGCGGAAGACCTACGGCCACCTGTCCGCCGGCATGATCGCCTCCGTGCGTGAGCTTGGCATCGGCGAGGACCACGACGGCATCCTGGTCCTGTCCCGCATCGGGCTTGATCCGGAAATCGGCACGGACGCCATGGAACTGCTCGGCCTTTATGACCAGGCAGCCGAGATCAACGTGACCCCGGACCGCGGCTACGCGTTCTCCATCCGTGGTGTGGCCCGTGAATACGCCCACGCCACCGGCACGGGATTCACGGACCCCGCTACCAAGGTCCAGGCTCCGGCGGAGCTTTCCGGCGGCTACGGCGTGAAGCTCAACGACGACGCTCCCATCTATGGCAAGCCCGGCTGCGACCGTTTCGTGGCCCGCACCGTCCGCGGCGTCGACGCCACCAAACCGACGCCCCCGTGGATGACCTCAAGGCTCCGGCTTGCCGGGATCCGCTCCATCTCCCTGCCCGTGGACATCTCCAACTACGTGATGCTCGAGCTTGGCCAGCCCACGCACTGCTATGACCTGGACAAGCTGTCCGGCGACATCGTGGTCCGCCGCGCCGTGGCGGGGGAGAAGATCACCACCCTGGACGACAAGGAGCGCGCGCTCGATATCGAGGACCTCCTCATCACCGACGGTTCCGGCGCGATCGGCATTGCCGGCGTGATGGGCGGTGCAGCCACCGAGGTGAGCGATTCGACGTCGAACGTCCTGGTGGAAGCTGCGCACTTCGACGAGGTGTCCATTGGCCGTTCCCGCCGCCGGCACAAGCTGCCGTCCGAGGCGTCCAAGCGCTTCGAGCGCGGCGTCGACTGGCACGTGGCGGACATCGCTGCCCAGCGTGTTGTTGACCTCCTGGTGGACCTCGCCGGCGGGGTTGCCGACCAGGCGGGGACCGACGTCGGGACCGCGCCGGACGCCGTGACCATCGCGCTGCCGGCAGCCTTCGCTTCCCAGCGGATCGGCATCGATTTCACCGAGGAACAGATCACCACTTCGCTGGTGGACCTCGGCGCCGTGGTGGAAAAGAACGACGGCGGCTGGACCGTTACCGCCCCCAGCTGGCGCAACGACCTGGAAACCAAGGAAGACCTCACCGAGGAAATCGCAAGGCTGGTGGGCTACGACAACATCCCCGCCACCCTTCCGGTGGCCCCTCCGGGACGTGGCCTGACCCGCGTGCAGCAGCAGCGCCGTCGGCTCATCCAGTCACTGGCCGACGCCGGTCTGACCGAAGTCCTGGCCTACCCGTTCGTCTCCAAGGCGGCCAACGACACGTTCGGCGTCGCCGAGCAGGGGGCGGCCCGGAGCGCGGTCAAGCTGGCGAACCCGATCAGCGAGGAACACGGCTTCCTGCGCACGTCCATCCTCCCCGGGCTGATCGAGGTGGCCAAGCGGAACTACTCCCGCGGGTTCCGCGACCTGGCGCTCTTCGAGTCGGGCCTCGTTTTCCTGCCGGGCGAGACCGTGGGTACTCAGTCCATCCCGCCGCTGGGCGTCAAGCCTTCCGACGAGGTACTGGATGCACTGTACGACGGCGTTCCGGACCAGCCGCTGCACGTCGCCGCTGTCCTCACGGGCCACGATTCACCCGCTGCCGCCGGCCACACGCCGCGCTTGTGGGACTGGTCAGACGCGCTTGACATTGCCCGGCTCGCCGGGGATGTCCTGGGTGTGGAGGTTGTGGTCAGCCAGGGTGCGCACCAGGCGTTCCACCCGGGCCGTGCCGCGCAGCTCTCGCTGCGGACCGGCGAAGTAGTGGGTTACGCCGGCGAGCTGCACCCGAAGCTCCTGGCCGCGCACGACATGCCTGCCCGTTCGGTGGCGCTGGAGTTCAACGCGGATGCCCTGTTCGAGGCAGCTGCGGATGTGATTGTGGCCCGCCACATCTCCACGTTCCCGGTGGCCACCCAGGACGTTGCCCTGGTGGTGCCGCAGGAGATTCCCGCGGACCAGGTCCTCGAAGCGCTCCGCGAAGGCGCCGGCGAGCTGCTGGAGGACGTGGCGCTGTTCGACGTCTACGCCGGCAAGGGTATTGAAGAAGGCAAGAAATCGCTCGCCTTCGGCCTGCGTTTCCGGGCAACGGACCGGACGCTGACGGCCGATGAGGCCTCGGCTGCGCGCGAAAGCGCGGTTGCCCTGGCTGCAGAGCGCTTCGGCGCCGTCCAGCGCTAAACGCGGATCCGGATGGCAGGGCTGGTGGGGGCGGGGCCGGTGGCGCCAGTGCCGGTCCTGCGTTCCTGCCCTCCCGGCGTATCCGAAGGGCAGGACCCGACGGCGGGCCACCAGTCAGTAGTGCTGGGGCCCGCCGAGCTGGCCCGAGCAGCTGCCCTGGCACCCGGCCCGCGGGCCGTTTTTGTCGCTGGCCGGCGTGCCCTGCGAAGGTTCGCAGCAGAACTGCTGGACGTCCCGGCGTCGGACCTCACCACTCACTTCAGCTGCCCCCGGTGCGGCTCCGGCCCCGAGCTATCGCACGGCAGGCCGGGTTATACGCTCAGGGGAGAGCCGGTGCCGCTCGCGCTGAGCCTGTCCCGGAGTTCCGGATGGATCCTGTTGGGCGCCGTGGTGGATCCACCGGCCGGAGTCACGATGGGCCTGGACCTGGGGGACCCGTCCGGCATGGCCTTTGAGGGGTTCGACGGCGTGGCGCTCACCACCGCGGAGCGCGCGGCCCTAACCGGGCTGGCCGGGCCTTTGCTGCTGCAGGAGCGGGCAAGGCTCTGGGCGCGTAAGGAAGCCTGGCTCAAGATGACGGGCGACGGTCTCGCCACGGCGCCGGACACGCTCGACGTTTTGTCGCGCCCGGAAATCCGGGACCTGGCCGCCGGCGAGGCGGGCCTCCCGCTCAACTTTCGCGCCGCCGTCGCGGTTTCGCGCACCGGCAGCTAGCGACGTTGTTGTCAGCGCACTTGCCCGTCACCGCACTTGCTGGTCAGCGCACCGGCAGCGGCGGAAGGGCGGCCTCGAGCAGCCACGGGTGCAGCAGCGCCTCGGTGTCCAGTCCGGTTGCCCGGTCCGCGGCGAGAATAAAGGCCGCCGTGGAAACTGAACCGTGACGGTGGGCATCTGTCCAGTCGTGCAGCAACGCAAAGAATGCCAGGTCGCCGCACCGGACCCGCAGGGCATGCAGGGCCAAGGCTCCCCGCTTGTAGACGCGGTCATCAAACATTAGCTCGGGCCCGGGGTCGCCCACGATAATGTCCTGGCTGCCGGCGGCCAGTTTCCGCCAGGCTGCGGCGGCCCGGTCCGCGACAGGGAGGACGCCCGCCTCCTCCGACCAGATCCACTCCGCATAGCAGGCGAAGCCCTCGTGGAGCCAGATGTCCGACCATGATGCGGCAGTGAGGGAGTTCCCGAACCACTGGTGCGCGAGCTCGTGGGCGATGAGCCGCTGGGATTCCCACTCCTGCGTCAGGTGGTTCCGGCCCAGAATGGAGAGCGTCTGCGCTTCAAGCGGTATTTCCAGCTCGTCTTCGGTCACCACCACGGAGTATTCCGGGAAAGGGTAGGGGCCGAAACAGCTGGCAAAGGTGCGCATCATCTCAGGCTGCCTGGCCAGGCCTTCGCGGGCCGTGTCGACCAGCAGCGCCGGGACGGCGGCGAACTGCGGAACCTGCCCGTCCACGGGGAAGGGAGTCAGGGCGAGGAACTCATAGCGGCCGATCTGGACCGTGGCCAGGTAGGTGGCCATGGGCTCGGCCTGTTCGTAGACCCAGGTCTCGCGGCTGGCCCTGCTGGTGTGGGAGATCAGGGTGCCGTTACACACGGCCCGGTAATTGGCGTCGGTGGTCACACTGATCCGGTAGCTGGCCTTGTCACCGGGGTGGTCGTTGCACGGGAACCAGGAGGCGGCGCCGTTCGGCTGGCCGGCCACAAGGACGCCGTCGGTGAGTTCCTCCCAGCCCACCTCGCCCCAGAACCCGCGCCGGGGACCGGGGTTGCCTTCGTAGCGGATGTCGAGGGTAAATTCCTCGCCCGCGGGCAGCGCGGCCTCGGGCACAATGACCAACTGCCCGGCGCGCTGGCTGAACTTTTTTACCCGGCGCCCGCTGAGCTGGATCTTCGTGGCCCGGAGCCCGATCAGGTCCAGTACGAGGGCCGCCGTCGCGTACTGGGTGACGGCGGTCAGGACCGCGCGCCCGTTCAGGCGGTTACTGCTGAGCTTGTAGTCAAGGTCCAGTTCGTAGCGGCTGACCTTGTACGCGTTTGTGCCATGGCCGGGCATATAGGGGTCGGGCGAAGATGCGCCGTGCTCCGAGGTGCGTGCAGGGCCGTTACTGGCGGCCGTGGGGCTCGGTGCGGGGGAACTCATAAGACGGTCTTTCCGATCAGCGTAGGGCGGCAGGACAGCTGGTACTGCGGGGCTAGCGTGGTTTGGGAGCGGACGCTGCGGGACCGCTCCAGGGGCTCACCGGGTTGCCCATCCAATAGGTCGCGGCGGGAACGGATTCGCCCCGCATCACCAGCGAGGCCGGTCCTACAGTTCCACCGCTGCCGATGCTCGCCTGCGGCAGGATGACGCCGTGGGGGCCCATGGTTGCTCCGTCTTCGAGGGTAACAGTGTCCAGGCTCATGACCCGGTCATGGAACAGGTGGGTTTGGACCACACAGCCACGGTTGACGGTGGAGTTCCGCCCGAGGGTGACCAGGTCCGCTTCGGGAAGCCAGTAGCTTTCGCACCACGTGCCGCGGCCGATCCGGGCGCCGAGCGCCCGGAGCCACCAGACCAGGGCCGGGGTCCCGGTGGCTGCCCGCGCGAACCAGGGGGCGCTGACCATTTCGATAAACGTATCGACCACCTCGTTGCGCCAAATGAAGGAGCTCCAGAGCGGGTGCTCGCCGGCACGGATCCGGCCCACGAGGACCCACTTGGCGACGACGGCGCTGCCGGCGGCAACCGCGCCCGCCAGCAGCATCACGACGCCGCCCAGGGCTGCGGCAATCCCGTAGTTGTAGGCGGCGGCCAGCCAGTCAAAAGCAAGCATCACGCCGGCGGCGATCGCCACCGTTACCACCACGGGGATGAAGCGGCCCAGTTCCCAGAGGCAGCGGGCAAACTTGAGCCGCAGCGGCGGCTGGTACGTGCGGGTGTCGTCCGAGGCGATGGCGGTGCGCCGGAGCCGCACAGGCGGGCTGCCCAACCAGGAGGTCCCGGACTTGGCTTTGGCCGGTGTGGCCGACAGGACGGCGACGAGTGAGTTCTTGGGGACATTCCTGCCGGCAGCGGTCATGCCCGAGTTGCCCAGGAAGGAGCGCTTGCCGATCTTCGCGGGCGCAATCCGCAGCCACCCGCCGTCGAGCTCGTAGGAGGCCACCATGGTGTCGTCGGCCAGGAAGGCGCCCTCGCCCACGGTGGTCATCTTGGGGATGAGCAGGACCGTGGAGGCTTCGACGTTCTTGCCGATCTTGGCGCCCAGCAGGCGCAGCCAGACCGGAGTGAAGAGACTGGCATAAACGGGGAAGAGCAGGTCGCGGGCCAGGTCCAGCACACGTTCCGTGGCCCAGACCTGCCAGCCGATCCGGCTGCGGACGCGGTAGTAGCCCTCCGCCAGGCCGGTGCCGAGCATCCGGGTGGTGACCAAAATCAGCAGGAGGTTGACGACGAACCACACGAGGGCCGCGGGTGCGAGGGCCTGCAGGAGTTGCGGGACGGCTGCGGAGAGCGATGCGCTGCCTTGGATAAAGGCAAAGACCACCAGTGCCGCGGCGGCGGCGGAGACGTAAGGGATCAGGGCCAGCACGGCTGAAGCCATGGCGAATCCGGCGAACCAGAGCCGGCCAATCAGCCGATGTTCGGCAGGAGTGTCCGGCAGCGAGTGCTTGGCCTTGCCCCGGCGCTCGGCGGGGGAGCCGGCCACGTGGTGGCCGGCCTTTACTTTGCCGAGGACGGCCGAGCCGGGCTCCACCTGGGCTCCGGCGCCGATGGAAGCGCCGGGCATCAGCGTGCTGCGCGCCCCGACGCTGGCTCCTGCCCCGATATGGACGGCCCCGATGTGGACGATGTCCCCGTCGATCCACCAACCGGAAAGATCCACTTCAGGCTCGACGTTGGAGCCGCTGCCGAGGGAAAGCATCCCGGTGACAGGCGGCAGTGAGTGCAGTTGGACGTTGTTGCCGATCTTGGCGCCCAACGCCCGGGCGTAGTACGGCACCCATGGTGCGCTGGCGAGGCTGATGGCCCCGGCGAGGTCCTGGATCTGTTCGGCCAGCCAGAGGCGCACGTGCACCCGTCCGGAGCGCGGGTACGTTCCCGGCCCCACCTTCCGGAGCAGCATCCGGGCCGCGGCCACGGAAATCAGCATACGGCCGGCCGGGGAGACGAAGACGAGCCAGGAGGCGGCCACCCACCACCAGGAAACTGTGGGGGCAGCGCTGAAGCCGGCCAATGCGGCCAGCACGTTGTTAGCCGCCATGAGGTAGGTCAGCCAGCGCATCCCCACCAGGATGTGCAAGGGAATGCCCATCAGCGTCTGGAAGACCTGGGACTTAAACGCGGTGGGGCGTACAGTCCGGGACGGCGCCGGCCCGGTGGCCACTCCGTCGGGAAGGGTCTGGCGGGCCGCATCAATCAGAGCACCGATCCTGGGTGTGGCATAAATGTCGGCGACCGTGATGGTCGGGTACCGGACCCTGAGGGCGGAGACCAGCTGGGCAGCGGACAGGGAGCCGCCGCCATAGGCGAAAAAGTCGGCGTCGAGGCTTGTTACGGTGCTGCCAAGGACTGCAGTCCACTGTTCGGCCACCCAGGAGGCATCTTCGGGGAGGTTCAAGGGGGCAGCGTCGGCCTCCGCCGCACCGGTCCCGCTCAGCGGCCAGGGCAGGGCGTGGCGGTCCACCTTGCCGCTGGTCTTGGTGGGCAGGGAGTCGACGACGGTCAGCAGCGGAATGAGGGGCGCGGGGAGGCTCTCTGCCAGGAGCTCGCGGGCGGCCGCCAGATCCAGGTCAGCGTCCGCGGCGGCCAGGTAGCCCACCAGGATCTGGTTGCCCGCAGCGGTTGTCCGTACTGCCGCGGCAGCTCCGGCAACGTGCGGGAGGGCCTGCAGGGCGGCGTCAATTTCGCCCAGTTCGATCCGGCGGCCACCGAGCTTGACCTGTTCGTCGGCGCGGCCCATAAAGATCAGTCCGGCGGCTTCGTAGCGGACCAGGTCGCCTGAACGGTAGGCGCGATCCCAGCCGAAGGACGGCATGGGCGCGTACTTCTCCCGGTCCTTGTCCGGGTCAAGGTAACGGGCCAGTCCGACGCCGCCGATGATCAGTTCGCCGATCTCCCCTTCGCCGACGGGCAGTCCTTCAGCATCCACCACGGCCAGGTCCCAGCCGTCCAGGGGCAGTCCGATCCGGACTGGACCGGGGCCACCCAGGGGAGCCGCGCAGGCCACTACCGTGGCCTCCGTGGGGCCGTAGGTGTTCCAGACTTCACGGCCCGGGATGGCAAGCCGCTCGGCCAGCTCGGGCGGGCAGGCCTCGCCGCCGAAAATCAGGAGCCGGACGCTCTCCAAGGACTCGGCCGGCCAGAGGGCAGCCAACGTAGGAACGGTGGACACTGCGGTGATGCCGTGGCTGATGAGCCACGGGCCGAGGTCCGTTCCGGTCCTGACCAGGGCCCGCGGTGCGGGCACCAGGCAGGCGCCGTGACGCCAGGCAAGCCACATTTCCTCACACGAGGCATCAAAGGCGACCGAAAGCCCTGCCAGTACCCTGTCCTGCGGGCCGAGGGGCTCCGCCTGCAGGAAGATCCGGGCTTCGGCGTCAACAAAGGCGGCGGCGGAGCGGTGCTGGACCGCGACGCCCTTGGGCGTGCCGGTGGAACCGGAGGTAAAGATCACCCACGCGTCATCGCCGGGCTCGGCGGAACGGCCTTCGGCAGCACGATGCTCGGCTTCACCGCGTTCCGGGGAGTCAGGGACGGAGACCGCGGCCCCACCCGTGAGCACTGCGGCTACGCCAGCCTCACCCGCGAGCACTGCGGCTACGCCAGCCTCACCCGTGAGCACTGCGGCTACGCCAGCCTCACCGAAAACGAGCCGGGCACGTTCCTCAGGGTCGTCAGCGTCCACAGGAACGTAGGCGGCACCGATGTGCAGGATAGCGAGAATCGAGATGTAGAGCTCGCTGGTCCCGGACGGAATGCGCACACCTATCCTGTCGCCGGCGCCCAGCCCGGCGGCCTGGAGCTCCCGTCCTTTGGCCCGGACCGCGGTCATCAGGTCGGCGTAGCTCAGCGAACGCCGGCCGTCGTCGAGCGCTGAGGCCTCCGGGAAACGTGCCGCCGAGTCCGCCAGGATGGCCATGAGGGTCCGCTCGGGCGGGGCCAGAGGAAAACCGGCCAGCTGGGGGCGGTAGGGATCCTCCGGCAGGGATGCTACGACGTTTGACTGATGCTCACTCACGGACGGATTCTGCCTGAGTAGAGTGAACGCAGGGTGTCCAGAATTAGTTGAATATTCATGTTCTGTTCACGCGCGCTGCCTGTATCCATTAGGGAACCAGCAGGACCTTGCCCGTGGTGCGCCGGCCCTCGAGGTCCTCATGGGAACGCCGTGCCTCGGCCAGTGGGTAGGTGGCGCCGATCCGTACGTTCAAGTGCCCCTTTTCTGCGGCGGCGAAGATCTCCGCCGAGCGCCAGCGGCGCTCCTGCTCGTTGAGCAGGAAGTGGGCTAGGGACGGACGCGTCAGCGTCAGCGAACCGCCGGCGTTGAGGCGCTGCGGATCCACCGGCGGAACGGCCCCGGAGGCTGCCCCGAACAGGACCAGCATGCCTCGTGTGCGGAGGCAGGAGAGGGACCCGTCAAAGGTGTTCCGGCCGACGCCGTCGTACACCACGTCCACGCCCTTCCCGTTGGTGAGTTCGCGGACATGGTGGGGGAAGCCCTCGTACCGCAGCACATGGTCGGCCCCGGCGTCGCGGGCAAGTTCTTCCTTGGCCTCCGAGGAAACCGTAGTGATGACACGGGCGCCCCTCTCCTTCAGCAGCTGGATCAGCAGCAGGCCGACGCCGCCGGCACCCGCGTGCGTCAGTACTGTGTGGCCCGGTTCGACCTTGAAGGAGGAATTGATGAGGTAGTGGGCGGTCATGCCTTGGAGCGGCAAGGCAGCCGCCGTTAGGTCGTCGACGCCGTCCGGCACCGGAAGTGCCTTGGCCGCATCGAGCACCGCGTAGCCGGCGTAGCATTTAGTGGCCTCGGCCGTGGCCACCCTGCTGCCGACTGCGAAGTTTTCGGTGCCTTCGCCGAGCTCTTCTACAGTCCCAGCGGCTTCCGAGCCAGGCGTAAAGGGGAACGGGACCTGGTACATGCCCCCGCGCTGGTAGGTGTCGATGAAGTTCACCCCGGCTGCCGCCACCTTGATGAGCAACTGGCCGGGACCCGGCGTCGGTCGGTCCACCTCGGCGATCTCGAGGACTTCCGGACCTCCGGACTGGCGGGCAACGATGGCTTGCATAAAAAGGTCTCCTCTCCGGGCGGGGGTTTCCCGCGGCCGGTGTCTCTGACCATCCTAGGGATACCGCTACCGACGACGAAGCGACGGCCGGTAGCCGGCCGTCGCTTCGGGTCATACGGGGCAGAGTCATTCGGGGGAGCCCGCGTGGCTCGGGGTGCGTGCTAGAACCGCCGGGTCACCGTTGCCATGGGGCACTCGAAGTGGCGTCCTGCAGCAAGGCCTACATCGTTCAGGTATCGGACGATGATGCCGTAGGACTGCAGCAGCGTGGTTTCCGTGTAGGGAACCTGGTGCTTCTTGCAGTACTCGCGGACAATCTTGGCTGCCTTATCCAGCTGGGGGCGTGCCATGTCCGGGAAGAGGTGGTGCTCAGCCTGGCGATTCAGGCCGCCGAGCAGGATGTCCATAAACCGGCCACCGGAGATGTTCCGTGACGTCAGGACCTGGCGGCTGAAGAAGTCCACGCGGCTGTCCGCGGGCAGGACCGGCATGCCCTTGTGGTTCGGCGCGAAGGAAGCACCCATGTAGAAACCGAAGACGGCGAGCTGCACGCCGATGAACGCGAACGCCATTCCGAGCGGCAGGAACGTGAAGGCCAGCACGGGCAGGAGGCTAAGCCGGACCAGCAAAATGGGAAGCTCTACCCATCGGTGTGTCACCTTGGCCCGGCGGAAGACGAACTTCACGGAATCGATCTGCAGCCCCAGGCCAACAAGGAACAGTAGCGGGAAGAAGAACCAGCCCTGCTTGCGGGTCAGGAACGAAAACCTGCCCTGCCGCGTGGCGGCACCTTCGGTGTGGAAGGCGATGGCCCCCGTGGCAATGTCAGGATCCTTCGAAATGACGTTGGGGTGGTTGTGGTGGGCGCCGTGCTTCTGCTCCCACCAGGAATAGCTCATGCCGGCAACCGAGGTGGCCAGGATCCGGGCGGTCCAGTCGTTGGCCCGGCGCGACGCGAAGATCTGGCGGTGCCCGGCCTCGTGGGCCAGGAAACTCAGCTGTGTGCAGAGGACCCCGACGGCCGCGGCGATGAGGAGCTGGAACCAGCTGTCGCCGATCAGGGCAAAACCGAACCAGGTGGCGGCCATGAGGAGTACCAGGCTGGCAAAGAGCGTGATGTAGAAACCGACGCGGCGTTCCAGCAGGCCTTCAGCCTTGACGCTCTTCAACAGCTCCGAATAGCTCAGGACAACGGCGTTGGGCTGCCGGACACGCGATTTTGGGCGCTCTGACGTGGGAAGGGTGGTGGTCATGGAGCGGGGCCTCGTAACTGTTTCGGGCAACGCTGCAGCCGACATTCGGACTGCACGGTCATGATCACCCTCACCCCATCTTACGCCTGCTTGTCCAGCGGCCCCCGGGGAATCGATGCCGACATCGATGCATAAATATCGGGCACACTGAATACTTTTGCTGTAAGATTCACGGCATGACTATTTCTGTTGCCGTCTCCGGTGCCAGCGGCTACGCCGGGGGAGAAGTCCTGCGGCTCCTGGCGGGACATCCGGACGTGACCATCGGTGCCATCACCGCGCACAGCAACGCAGGCTCCCGCCTTGGCGAGCTGCAGCCGCACCTGCACGGACTGGCCAGCCGCATCCTGGAAGACACCACCGTGGAGAATCTCTCCGGGCACGATGTGGTGTTCCTGGCACTTCCGCACGGTGCTTCCGCCGAGATCGCGGCACAGCTCCCCGAAGGCACAGTTGTGATCGACGCCGGCGCAGACCACCGCCTCGAGGATCCAACCGCGTGGGAAAAATTCTACGGCTCGGCCCACGCCGGAACGTGGCCCTACGGTCTGCCGGAGCTCCCCGGCCAGCGCGAGGCCCTCAAGGGCGCCACGCGGATCGCCGTCCCGGGCTGCTACCCGACGTCGGCCCTCCTGGCACTGGCGCCCGGGTTCGCCGCCAAAATGCTCCAGCCCGACGACGTCGTGATCATTTCCGCCTCCGGCACCTCGGGTGCGGGCAAGGCCGCGAAGGTGAACCTCATCGGTTCTGAGGTGATGGGCTCCATGAGCCCGTACGGCGTGGGCGGCGGCCACCGCCACACCCCCGAGATTGAACAGGGCCTCTCCAATGCTGCCGGCGAGAGTGTCACGGTGTCCTTCACCCCGACGCTCGCGCCTATGAGCCGCGGCATCCTCACCACTGCCACCGCGAAGGTCAAGCCCGGCACCTCGGCGGCGGACCTCCGCCAGGCGTGGGCTGATGCCTACGACGACGAACCGTTTGTCCACCTCCTGCCGGAAGGGCAGTGGCCCGCCACCAAGTCGGTCCAGGGCTCCAACCACGCGGCCATGCAGTTGGCGCTGGATGAGCACACGGGCCGCGTGGTTGTGACATGCGTCATTGATAACCTGACCAAGGGAACTGCCGGCGGCGCCGTGCAGTCCATGAACATTGCCCTTGGCCTGCCGGAAACCGCCGGCCTCAACCTGCAGGGAGTTGCACCGTGACCGTTACCGCCCCCCTGGGATTCCGCGCCGCAGGCGTCACCGCCGGCCTGAAGACGTCCGGTAAGCCGGACTTCGCCCTGGTCGTCAACGATGGCCCGTCCAAGGCGGCGGCCGCCGTCTTCACCAGCAACCGTGTGGCCGCGGCTCCCGTCCACTGGTCCCGCCAGGTCGTCTCGGACGGCCGTGTGGACGCAGTGGTCCTCAACTCCGGCGGTGCCAATGCCTGCACCGGTCCCCAAGGGTTCCAGAACACCCACAGCACGGCCGAAAAAGTGGCCGCGGTCCTCGGCATCTCGGCGACGGACGTGTTTGTCTGTTCCACCGGCCTGATCGGCGAGCAGTTGCCCATGGACAAGATCCTCCCGGGCGTCGAAGCTGCCTCGGCAGCGCTCAGCACGGACGGTGGGCCGGATGCGGCCAACGCCATCATGACCACAGACTCGGTGCCCAAGTCCGCGCTGTTCATCGGCACGGACGCCGACGGCCAGGAGTTCACCATCGGCGGCATCGCCAAGGGCGCGGGCATGCTGGCACCCGGTCTGGCCACCATGCTGGTGGTCCTCACCACCGACGCCGACGTCGAAGCGGAAATGCTCGACGTCGTCCTCCGCGATGCCACGCGCGTCACCTTCGACCGGGCTGATTCGGACGGCTGCATGTCCACCAATGACACCGTGGTGTTGCTGGCTTCCGGCGCTTCCGGCGCCGTCCCGTCCGCGGAAACCTTTGGTGCCGGGCTGACCCAGGTGTGCGCCGAACTGGCGCGCAAGCTGATCGGGGACGCCGAAGGCGCCAGCCATGACATCGCCATCCGTACCTTCAACGCGGCCAGCGAGCGGGACGCCGAAACCGTCAGCCGCTCCGTGGCCCGGTCCAACCTGTTCAAGGCAGCCATCTTCGGCAAGGACCCCAACTGGGGCCGCGTATTGTCCGCCGTGGGCACCACGGACGCCGTGTTCGAACCGGACCAGCTGAACGTGGCCATCAATGGCATCCAGATCTGCCGCAACGGCAGCATCGGCGACGACCGCAACCTGGTGGACCTCGAACCCCGCGAAGTCCTGCTGGAAATTGACCTGCAGTCCGGTGACGCCGAAGCCACCATCTGGACCAACGACCTCACCCACGACTACGTCCACGAGAACAGCGCCTACTCAAGCTAATCCTCACGCCAGATCCCACCAGCAACCCTGGAGATACTGCACGCATGAACACCCAGACCCGTGAAACGACGTCCATGAGTGATGCCCAAAGCAAGGCCGGCACGCTGATCGAGGCGCTGCCCTGGATCCAGCGGTTCGCCGGCACCACCATGGTGATCAAATACGGCGGCAACGCCATGGTTAACGACGAACTTCGCCGCGCCTTCGCCGAAGACGTAGTGTTCCTGCACCATGTGGGCATCCACCCCGTGGTGGTCCACGGCGGCGGTCCGCAGATCAACTCCATGCTGGCGCGGCTGGGTATCGAGTCCGAGTTTAAAGGCGGCCTCCGCGTCACCACCCCCGAAGCCATGGACGTGGTCCGGATGGTCCTCACCGGCCAGGTGGGCCGCGAACTGGTGGGCCTGATCAACTCCCATGGCCCGTATGCCGTGGGCATGTCCGGTGAAGACGGCGGCCTGCTCCGCGCCGTCCGGACCGGCACTGTCATTGACGGCGAGGAAGTGGACCTGGGCCTGGTGGGCGAAGTTGTCGGCGTCAACCCCGAGGGCATCCTGGACATCCTGGCCGCCGGCCGCATACCCGTCATCTCCACCGTGGCACCGGAAATCGAGTCCGACGGCCTCGAGACGGCAGCCGGAGAGGTCCAGACCACCGGGCAGGTCCTCAACGTCAACGCGGACACCGCCGCGGCCGCCCTCGCCGAAGCCCTGGGGGCCTCCAAGCTTGTGATCCTCACCGACGTCGAAGGACTGTACGCCAACTGGCCGGACCGGTCCTCCCTCATCTCCTCCCTCACGGCCTCGGAGCTGCGCCAGCTGCTGCCCTCCTTGGAATCGGGCATGATCCCCAAGATGGAGGCATGCCTCAAGGCGATTGACGGCGGAGTGGAACGCGCGCACATCGTGGACGGCCGTCTGCCGCATTCCATGCTCCTGGAAACATTCACGACGGCGGGCATCGGCACGCAGGTCGTGCCCGACGAGGAAGTGAAAGCATCGTGACCGACACAGAACTAAGCCATTCCGTTGCGGAGGCCGCCGCAAGCGCGCTCGTTGGCCACACCAGCGGAGCTGATTGGCTAAAGCGCTACGCCACGTCCCTGATGGGCGTTTTTGGTACCCCGCAGCGTGTCCTGGTCCGCGGTGCCGGCTGCCTGGTCTGGGACGCCGACGGCAAGGAATACCTGGACCTGCTCGGCGGTATCGCCGTCAATGCCCTGGGCCACGCCCACCCGTTTGTCACCTCAGTGATTTCCAGCCAGCTGGCCACGCTGGGGCACGTCTCCAATTTCTTCACCAGCCCCACCCAGATCGCGCTGGCCGAAAAGCTGCTGTCACTGACGCACGCCCCGGCGGGCTCCAAGGTTTTCTTCGCCAACTCGGGAACCGAAGCGGTCGAGGCCGCCTTCAAACTGGCGCGGCGCAATGGCACGGGCCCGGACGGCGCCGCGGGCAAGCGCACCAAGATCATCGCCCTGGAAGGTGCCTTCCACGGCCGCACCATGGGTGCCCTGGCCCTGACCGCCAAGGAAGCCTACCGCGCACCGTTCGAGCCGCTGCCCGGCGGTGTGGTCCACATCCCGTTCGGAGACATTGACGCCCTCGAAGCCGCAGTTGACGAGACCGTGGCCGCTGTCTTCCTGGAGCCCATCCAGGGCGAAGCCGGAGTACGTCCACTGCCCCCGGGCTACCTGAAGGCAGCCCGCGAGGCCACCACCAAGGCCGGCGCCCTGCTGATCCTGGACGAGGTCCAGACCGGAATCGGCCGCACCGGCAAATGGCTCGCTACGGAGGACACCGGGATTGTTCCCGACGCCATCACCCTGGCCAAAGGCCTCGGCGGCGGCTTCCCCATCGGCGCGCTGCTCACGTTCGGTGAGCAGACGTCGTCGCTGCTGACCGCAGGCCAGCACGGCACCACCTTCGGCGGCAACCCGGTGGCGACGGCGGCCGCGCTGGCCACGCTGCACGCGATCGAAAGCCAGCGGGTACTGGAAAATGTTGCTGCCGTGGGGGACTACCTCCGCGCCGGACTCGCCGCCGTCGACGGCGTCACCGAAGTCCGAGGCGAAGGCCTGCTCATCGGCTTCGACCTGGACTCCGACGTGGCCCCCGTCGTGGTGACCGCCGGCCTTGACGCCGGCTTCATCGTCAATAGCGCCGGCCCGCGCACCATCCGGCTTGCCCCGCCGCTGATCCTCACCCAAGACCAGGCAGGCACCTTCCTTGCCGCCCTCCCGGCAATCCTCCAGACAGCTAAGGACGCGCAGTGACCCCTTTAGTTTCTTCCGCCGGTACAGCACCCAACAGCACCCGCCACTTCCTGAAGGACACGGACCTCAGCCCCGCTGAGCAGGCCGAAGTCCTGGATCTTGCCGTCCGCATGAAGGCAGCGCCCTACAGCGTGCAGCCTTTCGCCGGAGAGGGGAACGGCCGCAAGACCGTGGCCGTCATCTTCGACAAGACCTCCACCCGGACGCGCGTTTCGTTCGCCACGGGCATCGCGGACATGGGCGGCAACGCCCTGATCATCAACCCCGGCGAGGCACAGATCGGCCATAAGGAATCTGTCGAGGACACCGCCAAGGTCCTGGAGCGCATGGTCTCCACCATTGTGTGGCGCACCGGGGCGCACTCGGGCCTGGTGGCGATGGCGGAAAACTCCAAGGTGCCGGTCATCAACGCCCTGTGCGATGACTACCACCCCTGCCAGCTCCTCGCCGACCTGCTCGCCGTGAAGGAGCACAAGGGCGAACTCAAGGGCCTCACCATGACCTACCTGGGCGACGCCGCGAACAACATGGCCAACTCGTATCTCCTGGCGGGCGTCACCGCGGGGATGCACGTCCGCATCGCCGGGCCGGAAGGCTACCTCCCGGCCGCGGACATCGTGGCCGCGGCCGAGGAACGAGCCGCCCAGACCGGCGGTTCCGTGCTGGTCACCACCGACGCCGCCGCTGCCCTCAAGGGTGCGGACGTTGTGGCCACGGACACCTGGGTCTCCATGGGCCAGGAAACCGAAAAGGAAGCCCGGCTGCAGCTGTTCCGGGAGTACTCCGTCGATGAGGCGGCCATGTCACACGCGGCGGACGACGCCGTCGTGCTTCACTGCCTGCCCGCGTACCGCGGCTACGAGATTTCGGCGGGCGTCATCGACGGCCCGCAGTCGATCGTGTGGGACGAAGCCGAGAACCGGCTGCACGCGCAGAAGGCCCTGATGGCCTGGCTGATGCACCAGTCCGGGCTCGCCGTCGTCGAAGGCCTGGCCCTGGTGGACGGGCTGGCGCCACAGGAGGTTGGCAACTAGTGTCCGTCCCGCCGGCATCGCCGGGCTCCAGCCCGGCCACCAAAACGGCCCGCCAGGCGCGCATCACCGCCATCCTGACGGGTGAATCGGTGCGCTCCCAGGCGGAGCTGGCCGCTTTGCTGGCGGACGACGGCGTACAGGTCACCCAGGCCACGCTGTCCCGGGACCTCGTGGAACTCGGCGCCGTCCGGGTCCGCGGCAAGGAAGGCGTGCTGGTTTACGCCGTCCCCGGCGAGGGCGGCGAACGTGCGGCCAAGAGCGGGGTCAGCCAGGAGATCCTGGATGCCCGGCTTGCCCGGCTGTGCAGTGAACTCCTGGTCACGGCGGAAGCCTCGGCCAACATCGCGGTGCTCCGGACCCCGCCCGGTGCGGCCAACTTCCTGGCCCTGGCCATTGACCACTCGGTGATGCCCTCCATCCTGGGGACCATTGCCGGTGACGACACCGTGCTGCTGGTTTCCCGGGATCCGCAGGGCGGGCAGGACCTCGCGGTCCGGTTCCTGCAGCTCGCCGAGGAAGCCGGCGGCGGCCAGTAGGCCCACACCGCCCGAACACGCTCCCGGTGTGACAGGCTTTCCCCAGAACGTTTTTCCCTGAAGAATTTCCCCGATCAACATCTACAACCCCAATTAGGAGCATTTTCGTGACTGAGCGCATTGTTCTGGCCTACTCCGGTGGCCTCGATACTTCCGTGGCCATCGGCTGGATCGGTGAAGCCACCGGTGCCGAGGTCATCGCCGTGGCGGTCGACGTCGGACAGGGCGGCGAGTCGCTGGAGACCATCCGCCAGCGCGCCCTCGGCTGCGGCGCCGTCGAAGCCTACGTGGCCGACGCGTCCGACGAGTTCGCCAACGAATATTGCATGCCCACGCTGAAGGCCAACGCCCTCTACCAGGGCCACTACCCGCTGGTTTCGGCCATCTCCCGGCCGGTCATCGTCAAGCACCTGGTCAAGGCCGCCCGTGAATTCGGCGCCACCACCGTGGCCCACGGCTGCACCGGCAAGGGCAACGACCAGGTCCGCTTTGAGGTGGGCATCCAGACCCTCGGCCCGGACCTGAAGTGCATCGCACCGGTCCGCGACCTCGCCCTCACCCGCGACAAGGCCATCGCCTTCGCCGAGGAAAAGGGACTGCCGATCGAGACCACCAAGAAGAACCCGTACTCGATCGACCAGAACGTCTGGGGACGCGCCGTCGAAACCGGTTACCTCGAGGACATCTGGAATGCGCCCACCAAGGACATCTACGACTACACGGCGACGCCGGAGTTCCCGCCGGCTCCGGATGAGGTCACCATTTCCTTCGAAGCCGGCGTGCCGGTAGCGATCGACGGCGTCCGGGTCACCCCGCTGCAGGCCATCAAGGAACTGAACCGCCGTGCCGGCGCGCAGGGTGTGGGCCGGATCGACGTCGTCGAGGACCGCCTCGTGGGCATCAAGTCCCGCGAAATCTACGAAGCCCCCGGTGCGATGGCGCTGATCACCGCGCACAAGCACCTTGAGGACATCACCGTCGAGCGCGAGCAGGCCCGCTTCAAGGCCTCTGTTGGCCAGCGCTGGGCCGAGCTGGTCTACGACGGCCAGTGGTTCTCACCGCTCAAGCGCTCCCTGGACGCGTTCATCGAGGACACCCAGAAGTACGTCACCGGCGACATCCGCATGGTGCTGCACGGTGGACAGGCGATCGTCAACGGCCGCCGCTCCGAGACCTCGCTCTACGACTTCGACCTCGCCACCTACGACACCGGCGACACGTTCGACCAGTCCATGGCGCGCGGCTTCATCGAGCTGTGGGGCATGTCCGCCAAGGTTGCCTCAGGCCGCGATATCCGCGTCGCAGGAAAGTAAATATCGGTGGTTGAGCCTGTCGAAACCCCGAAATCCGACGCGACCAACACCGGCGCACTGTGGGGCGGCCGGTTCGCCGGCGGCCCCGCGGACGCCCTCGCGGCCCTGAGCAAGTCCACGCACTTTGACTGGCGGCTGGCCCGCTACGACATCGCCGGCTCCAAAGCGCACGCCCGCGTGCTGCACAAGGCCGGGCTGCTGGACGACGCCGAACTCGACGGCATGCTGGACGCCCTGGGCCGGCTGGATGACGACGTCGCCTCCGGCGCGTACCTGCCGGCCGAGTCCGACGAGGACGTGCACGGGTCACTGGAACGCGGCCTGATCGAGCGCGCCGGCACCCAGCTGGGCGGCAAGCTCCGCGCCGGCCGGTCCCGCAACGACCAGGTGGCCACGCTGGGCCGCATGTTCCTGCGTGACCACGCCCGGATCATCGCGCGCGGCGTGCTGGCAACCATCGAGGCCCTGGTGGAGCAGGCCAAGGCCCATCAGGGTGTGGCCATGCCCGGCCGCACACACCTGCAGCATGCCCAGCCCATCCTGCTCAGCCACCACCTGCTCGCCCATGCCTGGGCGCTGCTGCGCGATGTGCAGCGGCTCCAGGACTGGGACAAGCGTGCGGGGGTTTCGCCTTACGGCTCCGGCGCCCTCGCGGGCTCGTCCCTGGGCCTCGACCCGGAGGCCGTCGCGGCAGACCTGGGCTTCTTCTCCGCCACCCACAACTCGATTGACGGCACCGCATCCCGCGACGTCTTCGCCGAGTTCGCGTGGGTTACGGCCATGATCGGCGTGGACTTGTCCCGCGTCTCGGAGGAAGTCATCCTGTGGGCCACGAAGGAGTTCTCCTTTGTGACCCTGCACGATTCCTACTCCACCGGTTCCTCGATCATGCCGCAGAAGAAGAACCCCGATGTCGCCGAGCTCGCCCGCGGCAAGGCAGGGCGCCTGATCGGCAACCTGACCGGGCTGCTGGCCACGCTCAAGGGCCTGCCGCTCGCGTACAACCGCGACCTGCAGGAGGACAAGGAGCCGGTCTTCGACGCCGCCGACACCCTGGAGCTGCTGCTTCCGGCTGTCTCGGGCATGATCGCGACGCTGAAGTTCAACACGGAACGGATGGAGTCGCTGGCACCGCAGGGCTTCGCGCTGGCCACGGACATTGCCGAGTGGCTGGTCCGCCAGGGCGTTCCGTTCCGCGAGGCGCACGAGCTCTCCGGAGCAGCGGTCAAGCAGGCCGAAAGCCGCGACGTGGAGTTGTGGGACCTGACGGATGAGGAATACGCCGCCATCTCGGAGCACCTGACACCGGAGGTCCGCACGGTCCTGTCCACCGAAGGGTCGCTCAACAGCCGCAACTCACAGGGCGGCACCGCACCCGCCGCCGTCGAACGCCAGCTGCTCGCGCTGGAAGGCGAGCTCGCCGGCGTGCGGGACTACGCAGCCTAACCCCCAAACGCTCTCTCAGTTGATGCAGCATTTTGGCCAACGCTCTCTCACTTTCCTCAAGAAAGTGAGAGAGCGTTGCCGATATTCATACATTAACTGAGAGAGCGTTCTGCGCTAAGAGTCGTTAACTCTGTCGGCTACCATGGCGCTATGACTGAGATCACTACTTCAGAACTACTGGCCGAACTGCATAAGGCCGCCGACGCCGTGGCCTCGACCGCCGCGAAATTCACCGATGAGGATGTCAAAGCAACGTCGGGACTGCCCGGCTGGACTCGCGGGCACGTCCTGGCGCATCTCGCCGGTATCTCCAACGCCATGGCGCGGCAGCTGGAATTTGCCGCCCGCGGCGCCACTGTTGAGCTGTACGACGGAGGCCAGGACGGACGCACGAAGGCCATCGAGATGGCCGCCGGCCACAATGCGGATGCGCACCGGGCTGACCTGCAGGCCGGCCTGGACCGGGCATTGACGGCTTTTGATTCGCTGGAAGGAGACGCCGGCTGGCAGGCATCCATTGCCTACCGCGGCGGAGTGGTCTTCGACGGCGGCCTCGCGCTGTGGCGTGAGCTGGTGATCCACGCAGCGGACCTGGACGCGGGCCTCGGGCCCGAGACGTGGAGCCGGAAGTTCTGCGAGCACCTCTTCGACTTCCTGGCGGCACGTGTCCCGCCGGGGGAAAAACTCGTGCTGCAGCCACTCGGGCTCCCGCCCGTGACCCTTGGACTCGGCCGTTCCACTGTTATCAGCGGGATGATCACTGACATTGCCGCCTGGCTGGCCGGCCGTGAACCATCGCTCGGCAGCCTGCGGGCAACAGCCGCCGCGGACGGCGTGGACCTCCCGGAACTGCTGCCCTGGCCAGCCGGGACGCCGGCTGCCGGAGCCACGCCATCCGGGACACCCGCAGCGCGGTAGCCCTATCCGGCTTCGCGGGCCAGCAGGCTTTCTGTTGCCTCGCGGGCCAGCAGGCTCTCCTTGATGGCCAGGCCCCAGCGGAAACCGCCCAGGGAACCGTCGGTGCGGATGACGCGGTGGCACGGCACAAACAAGGCAGCCGCGTTGAACGCACACGCGCTGGCCGCGGCCCGGACCGCCTTCGGATTTCCGGAAAGCTCGGCATACTCGGTGTACGTCACCGGTGACCCGGGACGAACGGTCCTCAGCACATCCCAGGCGTGCGACCGGAACGGCCCAGACTTCTGGCGCACGGGGACGGTCATGGCAGGCTTGGGATCGCCGGCATAGAAGGCCTCCACGGCCCGGGAGATGCTGCCCAGGTCCGTGACCGCTTCGACGTCGCCCGGCCGCAGCTCGGGGTGGATCTGGCCGGTCAGCTCACCCGGCTCGGCGGTCCAGCCCGAGGCGAGGACCACGCCGTCCTGGGCAAGGATGGTGAACGGTCCGTCCGGGGTGGACATCACTAACAGCTGGGCTTTCATAGCATCGCTTTCTCTGGAACGGCTTGTATAGGTTTGGAGGATTTTGACTCCGCGGCGCGCCACAGGTGCATGGTGGCGTAGGACCGCCACGGGCTGACCTCGCGGAAATCGGGGCTTGGCGTAACGCCAGGCGCCTTAACGCCGCCGCCGTTTTGGTTCGTGAGGGCTGGGGCGAGCGCCCGGATGCCGTTTCGCACCGCGGCGTCGTTGGCCAGAAACACGTCCGGCGCGCCGAGGACACGCATTGCCACGTACCCCACGGTCCACGGGCCCACCCCGGGAAGGGGAATCAGCTTGGCGCTGAGCCCGGGCAGATCGTCCCCGTAGCCAAAATCCAGTTGACCACCAGCCAGGGCCGACGCGGCGGAACGGATGGCGTCAATCCGGCGTTGCGGACCGCGCAGCAGCGGGTAGCCGGCCTCGGCGATTTCGGCCGCGGTGGGAAACAGCCGGTCAAGGCCCTCGCCGGGAACCGCGCTGGGACTGCCGGCAGCGGCCAGCTGCGTCAGTGCGGTCCGGGCCGCAGCCACGGTGATTTGCTGCCCGATCATCGCCCGGATGAGCAGCTCCTGCGGATCCAACGCGCCGGGCATCCTGATGCCCGGCGCACTGGCAACCGAGGTGGCCAGGCGGGGCTCCTGGGACAGGGCACTGTCGATGGCTACCGGATCGGCGTCGAGGTCGAAGAGCCGGCGTACCCTGCTCAGCAGTGCGGGCAGGTCCCGGAGGTCCACCGCGCCGATGGTGAGGGTCAGCGGCCGTCCGGGAGCGCCGTCGTCGTAAGTCACGCTGAAGCGGGCATCGCCATGCGGAAGCTGCAAAGTACGGGCGTACGACGTCGGCGTCCCCGCCTCAATCCCGGGGATCGCCCTGACGGCGAGGAAGGAAAAGATGCCGGGATCGAACGGTTCGCGGTACGGCAGGCTCAACGCCAGCGACGTCGCGGCGGCAGGGGAGCGGTGGTGCCTGGCGGTCGCGCGCAGGGTAGTGGGCGTCATGGCAAACACCTCCACCATGGTGTCGTTGAACTGGCGGACGCTGCTGAAGCCGGACGCGAATGCGATGTCCGCCAGCTTCATCGCTGTGGACACCAACAGGGTGCGGGCGGTTTGGGCGCGGCTGGCCCGGGCCAGGGAGAGCGGGCCGGCGCCGAGTTCGTGGCTGAGGATCCGGTTGAGCTGGCGGGAGGAGTATCCCAGCCGGGCGGCGAGGCCCTCCACCCCGTCCCGGTTGATCACGCCGTCGTTGATCAGGCGCATCGCGCGGCCCGCAAGGTCCTGCCGGATGTTCCACGCAGGCGTGCCTGGCACTGCTTCGGGGAGGCAGCGCTTGCACGCCCGGTAGCCGGCGTCGTGCGCTGCGGCAGAGGTTTCGTAGAAGGTGACGTTCACGGCTTTCGGGGTCCTGGCGGGGCAGGACGGGCGGCAGTAGATGCCGGTGGTCCGGACAGCAGTGTAGAACTGCCCGTCGAACCGGGTGTCCCGCGCGTCAATCGCGCGGTAGCGCTGCCAGAAGTCCATGCCCTCCATCCTGCCAGCCAGCGACCGGGACTGCTAGCGGAAATCGGACACGGCCGTGGCGTTCGATAGAGTCGGACCATGACCGCCAGCCTGAGTCCCGCCAGCCCGGATCAGCTCCGCGAACTGCTGTCCCGCGACGCCCGGAGGGTCGCTCCGCGGCTGCTGGGATCCGTACTGACCCACCACAGCCACGAGGGAGCTGTGGCTGTGCGGATCACCGAGGTGGAGGCGTACATGGGTCCCGGCGACTCGTCGCATCCGGATCCCGGCTCCCACACTTTCCGTGGCCCCACGGCCCGCAACGCGCCCATGTTCGGCCCGGCCGGCCACCTCTACGTCTACTTCACGTATGGCATGCACTACTGCGCCAACATCGTCTGCGGCCCGGCGGGCACCGCATCTGCCGTCCTGCTGCGGGCGGGCGAGGTGGTGGAGGGGCAGCACCTCGCGATGGTGCGGCGTCCGACGTCGAAATCGGCCCTCGACCTGGCGAGCGGCCCTGCCCGGCTGGCCACCACGCTGGCCCTCACTACAGCCGACAGCGGCCGGGATGCGCTGGCTGACCCCTTCGAGCTGCGGCTGCCTTCGGTACCCGCTCCCGTGTTCAGTTCCGGGCCGAGGGTGGGCGTCTCCGGCGACGGCGGCTCCGCGACGTATCCCTGGCGCTTCTGGCTGCCAGGGGATCCCACCGTGTCCCGCTACAAGGCGGCGAAGGTGCGCCGGGCATAATCCGTCCCGCCCGGGTGGTCTCCCGCCAGGGCGAACGGTGCCAACCGGTGCTGGAGGCGCTGCTGGACCGCGGGCCATTCCTGCCCCAGGACCGAGAACACAGCGGAATCCGCCCGTGTGCCGTCAGGCGCCAGGCGGTGGCTGCGCAGCAGGCCCTCGAACGTTGCCCCCAGCCGTTCGATGGCTGCGGCGCTGCGCACATTACGTGCGTCGCAGCGAAACGCAACGCGCTGAACCTGAAGGCCGTCGAACGCAAAGGCGAGCAGGGCGTGTTTGCTGGCGGGATTTACGTGCGTGCCCCAGAACTGCCGTCCAAAGAAGGTGCCGCCAACTTCCACGCGCTGCTGGGCGGCATCGAACGCATTCAGCGCGGTTGTGCCCAGGAGGGCCCCGGTCCGCTGGTCCGTCACGGCGAAGGCCAGGCTGGCCGGGTCCTCAATCCTGGCGGCAAACAGCCCTGAAAGCTCGTGCGCCGTGGCCGGCAGGGCCGCGGCCATTCCTGCCCACATCGCGGCGTCCACGAAGTCAAACAGCCCTTCGGCATGGTGCGGTGCCAACGGAAGGAGGGAAAGCCCGTATCCGGTCAGGACGTTCTCGTGGTGCATTGCAGTATTGAATCACTCACGGGGCGGAACGGCTACGGAAGTGTGCGGCCTGAAAGTGAACATTGGGTGACTTCCGGGGCAGGGGACCGGCGGGCGCGTTAACCGAAATGGTTGTAGAATGGACGGTCTGTCTTTTGCGATAGGGGAACGTTTAAATGCTCGACGCCGATTTGGCCCACGAACGGAACTATGTTGCCGGCCTGTACGCGCGGCTGGAAGAGCTCCGCACGGAAAAGCGCCAGCAGTTGGCACAGGTCCGCCGGGCCGGTGCCGTGGGCACCATGCAGAATGTCTCCGAACGCGACGCCTTCGCCGCGCTCTACGAGGACCGCCTCGCCCAGCTCGACGCCGTCGACGACCGCCTGGTCTTCGGCCGCCTCGACCTGGATTCCGGTGAGGCCCAGTACATTGGGCGCATCGGCCTGACCACCGATGACCTCCAGCGGCTCATGGTGGACTGGCGCGCGCCCGAAGCCGGCCACTTCTACCAGGCAACGGCGTTTGACCGGCAGGGCGTCCGCCGCCGGCGGCACCTGATTCTGCAGGGCCGGGAAGTCAAGGCCATCGAGGACGACGTCCTTGATGCGGACATGCTCGCGGACGACGCCTCGCTGCAGGGCGAAGGAGCATTGCTGGCGGCTCTGGATTCCAAGCGCACGGGCCGGATGTCCGACATCGTCGGCACCATCCAGTCCGAGCAGGACCGCATCATCCGGTCCTCCATTTCCGGTGCCCTCGTAGTGCAGGGTGGTCCCGGTACCGGTAAGACTGCTGTGGCGCTGCACCGGGCCGCGTACCTGCTCTACACGCACCGGGATCGGCTGAAGACTGCTGGCGTGCTGCTCGTGGGCCCGTCGTCGTCCTTTATGAAGTACATCGAACGTGTTCTTCCCTCGCTCGGTGAGACCGGCGTGGTCATGGCCAGCGTGGGTCGCCTGATGCCCGGGATCAAAGCGGTTGCCGAACCTGAGGCAGAGGTCGCGGCCATCAAGGGGCGGCTGGACATGGTGAAGGTTGTGGCCAATGCGGTGGCGAACCGGCAGCGGATCCCCGCCGAGGACCGTGTCCTGGACGTCGACGGCCGCAAGCTGGTGCTGACGCGGCGGCAGGTAAGCCGTGCGCGCGAACGTGCCCGGTCCACCGGCAAGCCGCACAACGAGGCGCGCCTGACGTTTATCAAAATTCTGCTCCGCGAACTGACCGAGCAGATGACCGATCTCGTGGAGGCCGGGAGCATCGGCAACAATGCCGACCGCTCGTATCTGGCAGAAGACGTCCGCACGGCCCGCGACGTCCGGATCGTCCTGAACCTGTGCTGGATGCCGATGACTCCGGAGAAGCTGATCAACGAGCTTCTGAGCAAGCCCGCAGTCCTGGCGGCCTGCACACCGAACCTGTCCCTTAGGGAGCGGTCGCTGCTGCTGCGCCCCGCCGGTGCGCCCTGGACCGAGGCCGACGTCCCGCTGCTGGACGAGGCCGCGGAGCTCCTTGGCGAAATGGACCCGGCGGCGGGACGTGGCCTTGCACAGCAGGAGCACGACCGCGCCCGGGACCTTGCCAACGCCAAGCAGACACTGGTGAACATGGGGGACATGGGTGTCGATGTCCTCATCTCCGCGGAGGAACTCGCCGATCAGAACCAGGAGCGCGAGAACCGCCTGACGGCCGCCGAGCGCGCCACCAGCGACCGCACGTGGGCATTCGGCCACATCGTGGTGGATGAGGCGCAGGAGCTTTCACCCATGCAATGGCGCCTGCTGGTCCGCCGTTGCCCGCTGAAATCCTTCACCATCGTGGGCGACATCGCGCAGACCAGTTCAGTCGCCGGCGCCAACTCCTGGCAGGGGGCCCTGGCGCCCATGTTCGGTGACCGCTGGCAGCTGGAGGAGCTGACAGTCAACTACCGGACGCCCTCCCAGATCGCTGAGGCCGCCGCCCGCATGGCCAACGCGGCCGGACTCGTGGTTTCCGCGCCGAAGGCCGTCCGCGAGGGACGGTGGGCCCCCGTCTTCGACAAGGTTGACCGCGGACAAGTGGTGAACCGTTTGGTGGAGGTGCTCCCCGAGGAACTGGCAGCGCTCGACGGCGGCCTCCTCGCCGTGATTGCCGACGGCGACCTTCTGCCGGCTGCAACGTCAGCCCTTCGTGCCGTGTACGGCCGGCGCATCGGCAACGGCGCGGGCAGCTACGAACAGGACATCGTGGTCATCAGCCCGCGCGAGGCCAAGGGCCTGGAGTTCGACGGCGTTGTGGTGCTTGAGCCGTCCGTCATGCTCAACCGCGAGCATGGCCGGGTGGGCGATCTGTACGTCGCCATGACCCGGCCCACCCAGCGGCTCCGGCTCATCGCCGCGGAAGGCATTCCGGCAGGCATCGAAGACTGAGCCGGTTCGCTCTGCCCCTTGACGCCCGGCGCCGTTCATTTCGGCGCCGGGCGTCGCCGATCCTGCTAACTTAGAAGTCGTGTCAGAACTCAACGATCTCGAATCCCAGCAGAACGACCCCACCTTCGCCAATGTCTGGCAGGAGCTGAAGTGGCGAGGCCTGGTCCACGTCTCCACCGATGAAGAGGAACTGGAAAAGCTCCTCGCCGGTGATCCGATCACCTATTACTGCGGATTCGACCCCACCGCGCCGAGCCTGCACCTGGGCAACCTGGTCCAACTCCTCGTTATGCGCCGCCTGCAGCTCGCAGGGCACAAGCCGCTGGGACTGGTGGGCGGATCCACGGGACTGATCGGCGATCCGCGGCCCACCGCCGAGCGCACGCTGAACACCAAGGACACCGTTAACGAATGGGTGGGCTACCTGCAGGCCCAGGTCCGCCGCTTCCTTAGCTTCGATGGCGCCAGCGCCGCCCGCATGGTCAACAACCTCGACTGGACCGCGCCGTTGAGCGCCATCGACTTCCTGCGCGAGATCGGAAAGCACTACCGGGTCGGCACCATGCTCCGCAAGGATGCTGTTGCGTCCCGCCTCAGTTCGGACGAGGGCATCAGCTACACCGAATTCAGCTACCAGATCCTGCAGGGCATGGACTACCTCCAGCTGTTCCGGGACTACGGCTGCATGCTGCAGACCGGCGGCTCGGACCAGTGGGGCAACCTCACCAGCGGCACTGAACTCATCCGCAAGGTTGAGGGTAAGAGTGTGCACGCCCTGGGCACGCCGCTGATCACCAACTCGGACGGCACCAAGTTCGGCAAGAGTGAAGGCAACGCCATCTGGCTCGACGCCGGCATGTGCAGCCCGTACGCCTTCTACCAGTTCTGGCTGAACACCGCCGACTCTGACGTTGTGGACCGGCTGAAGGTCTTCACTTTCCTGAGCCGCGCTGAAATCGAAACGCTGGCAGCTGCCGTTGCCGAACGTCCCTTTGCCCGGGAAGGCCAGCGGAAGCTGGCGTTCGAAGTGACTTCCCTGGTCCACGGTGTGGAGGCAACGGAGAAAGTCATCGCGGCGTCCGCTGCACTTTTTGGCAACGGTGACCTGTCCGCCCTGGACCGGCCAACCCTGGAAGCAGCCACGTCGGAGCTTCCGTCCGCCCGCATCCAGGTGGATGGCCTCGGGATCATTGACCTGCTGGTGGCATCCGGCCTGTCGGAGAGCAAGTCCGCGGCCCGGCGGACCGTCGGCGAAGGCGGCGCCTATGTAAACAACGAGAAGGTTTCCGACCCGGAAGCTGTCATCTCCGAATCGGAGCTGCTGCATGGCCAGTACCTGCTCCTGCGCCGCGGAAAGAAGAATCTCGCGACTGTCGAAGTCCTGGTTCCTTAGCCTTCGCAAGCCCCCATTCACGCTCCTCCGCAGCCGATTTGCACGGACTCGGGGGAGCGTGTATTGTTTTCTGAGTCGCCGCCGTTGAGTGGCGACAAACCCCCTTCACAAGAGAAGCAATTCATCGTGTGCAAAGCACGAAAATGATGAAAAGCTTCACTTTTTGATGGGCGGATTCGTTCCACAGAGTGAATATCGGGAAAATAACCCGGATTTGCAAAGTGAATAAGAATGAAATAAGCTATAAACATCGCAGCGAAGAAAAGCGAAACAAAATAATTCATTTGAATATGAATTGTTTCGGGAATTATTCGAATGTGTCTGTTGTTTGAGAACTCAATAGTGTGCCAAGTTTGTTGATACCAATTTATTGTATTGAATTGGTTGAATTGACTGGATCCGCCACCCCGTGGTGTGGT
>NZ_JBTNDK010000021.1:0-69055 GCF_054511035.1 Pseudarthrobacter sp. MDT1-22
CGAACCCGCGTCGGTGGCCTGGCACGCCGTCGGACGTGCCGGGGACGTGGCCGGCAAGAGTGTGCTGGTGATCGGCTGCGGCCCGATCGGCGCCCTGGCCGTCGCGGTCCTCAGACGTGCCGGCGCGGTTCGGATCACCGCCGTCGACGTCCATGCCAAACCGCTGGAGATCGCCGCCGCCGTCGGAGCGGATCACACCCTGCAGGCCGGGGACACGGACGCGATCGCCGCGGTGCAGGCCGATGTGGTCATCGAGTCCTCGGGCAGCCACCACGGCCTGGCCTCAGCCATTCAGGGCGCGGGGCGCGGCGGTACCGTGGTCATGGTCGGGCTGNGTCCTTCCGCTTCAACAACGAAATCGACGACGTCATCACAGCCCTCGCCGACGGCACCCTGCACATCGGCCCCGTCATCACCCACGAATACCCCCTCAGCCAAGGCCTGGAAGCCTTCGAAACAGCCAGGAACTCCGCCACATCAGGAAAAGTACTCCTCAACTTCCAACCGGCAGGCGCAGTGCTCCAGCCCTGAGAACTGTCGTTCAGGACGCCGGCAGGACGAATGTCGCCTTGGTGCCTGCGCCAGGCGCGCTGGTGAGGCTCATCGAACCGCCGTGGCCTTCAACGATGGTCTTGCTGATGGGGAGCCCCAGGCCCGCCCCGGGGATGGCCGTTTCGCGGGACCGCGCGGAGCGGAAGAATTTGGTGAACGCCTGCTCCTGGTCTTCCGGGCTCATGCCGACGCCGGGATCGGTGATCGAGCAGACGAGGTCCGTGCCGGTGCGGTGCGCCCGGGCGGTGATGCGGCCGCCGTCGGGAGAGTATTTGATCGCGTTGGCGAGCAGGTTGCTGACCACCTGGCGGATCCGAAGGATGTCCATCCGGGCGGTGAGCGACGGCCCCACCGCCAGGACCAGTTCAAGGCCCCTGTTGGCGGCCTGGGGGAGCGTGAAATCGACAACGTCGGCGAGGAGCCGGGCGAGGTCAGCCTCCTGCAGCGAAAGGTCCACATGTTCAGAGGCCACCGCAATCAGATCGTTCACCAGGCCCAACAGCTGCGTCGCGTTCCGGTGTACCACCTGCAGTTCGGCTTCGATCCCTTTATGCCGGGTTCCTCCAGAACGAGTTCGAGGTAGCCGAGAATGGACGTCAGGGGCGTTCGCAGCTCGTGGGAGACGGTGCCAACGAAGTCGTCCTTCGCGGCGAGCGCTGTGATCAGGGCTGTCACGTCCACCAACGTTATGACACTGCCGCTGCGCGCTCCGTCCCTGGAGCAAATGGCGTGCGCGCTGACGGAAAGGCGCGCTGGTCCTTTTCATCGCCTGCCCAGATCAGCTCGTCCGTGAACATATCGCCCCGGGCAACTCGGGCAGCGGGGAGCCCGCCGGAAGGCACCGGCGTCGCCCGGTCGCTGAGCAGCAGGGTGGTAGTGCTCTCCGCTTCGGTCAGTCGGGCCAACGTCGGATCATCGCGCATGGCCCGGTTGATCAGGACATTGTTTCCGTCCTTGTCCACCACCCAGACGCCCACTCCCACCGCCACCAGCACGGCGTCCAGGAGCCGCTGGCGGTCCACACTCTCAGCAAGCGTTTCCGCCAGGGCCTGGTCTTTCCGCAGCAGCGCTTTGCGCTGCCGGTGGAGTGTTCCTGAGACGATATGCGCGGAGACGGCGATTGCGGCCATCACCAACGGCAGGAAGACGGTCCGGATCATCGACCCCTGGGTGGGCGGGGAGCCGAGGGCCGCGGCCGGGATGACGGTACTGAGCACGACCCCCAGGACAGCGAGGAGCACCCTGCTGCGCTGGCGGCCCACGGACAGCCAGATCACGGGGAAGACGAGCATCAGGCTCAAGACATTGAAGCTTGGCCCGCCGGCTTCCCTCGTAAAGCCAATGGCAAGGCAATCCAGGACCGGAATCACACTCAACACGCTGGCCGGCAGCCTGCCCCATGGGATAGCCGCACACGCAACGAAGATGACCGAATGGCCCAGCAGCGCCAGCCTGAAACGCTCATCCACGAGGGTTTCAGGGCTGAACAACGCAGCGGCCGCCACGATGAGGACCACCGTCACCGTCAGCGGCAGGTGGCTCAACACCACGCGCCCGCGGGCGTCAAGGCCCCCGAATAGCGCGTCGATCCTCCCTGCGAGAAGACCGTCGTTTGGCGGTTCCTGGCCCGGCGTCGAGCCATTTCCTTGCGTTTGATGCATCAGTCTGTCCCCCAGACACAGCCGTGATGACCTCCGGCTGCCTGAAGGTCGTTGTGAAAGCCTGGCTGCCCTACCCGATCAGCAGGCTCAACGCCTCCGTAAGGTGCTCCACTTCCCGGACGGAGAAGCCTGGTGGCACGGGTCCGGGTCCGTTGTGGCTGGCCGGGACCACTGCGTGGGTGAAGCCCAGACGGTGTGCTTCCTGGATGCGCTGGTTTATGCCGGGCACGGGCCGGACCTCGCCGGCCAGGCCTACTTCGCCGAAAGCGATCAGCCGGATGGGCAGGGGCTTGCGGGCCTTCGCGGACGCGACGGCAAGGGCAACGGCGAGGTCAGTGGCAGGTTCACTGAGCTTCACACCCCCCACGGTGGCCACGTAGGAATCGTCCTTGTGCAGCAGGCAGCCGGCACGCTGCTGCAGCACCGCCAGGAGCATGGACACCCGTGAACTGTCCAGGCCGCTGGTGGCCCGCCGGGGCTGCGAGTTGGCGCTCTCCGCAAGCAGCGACTGCACCTCGGCCAGCAGCGGCCGCCGCCCTTCCATGGTCACCGTGATGCAGGTGCCTGAAACAGGGTCCTTGGTGCGGCTGACGAACAGCCCACTAGGGTCCGTCAGCCCTTCGATGCCGTTCTCATTCAGGTCAAAACAGCCGACGTCGTCCGTGGGCCCGTACCGGTTCTTCACCGCGCGCAGCATCCGGAGCCGGGAGTGACGTTCGCCTTCGAACTGGCAGACCACATCCACCAGGTGTTCGAGCAGCCGCGGCCCCGCGATTGACCCGTCCTTCGTCACGTGCCCCACCAGCAACGTGGTCATGTTCCGGCGCTTGGCCGCCGCGATGATGGACGCCGCAACCTCACGTACCTGCGAGACGCCGCCGGCGCTGCCGTCGACGTCTGCGCTGCTGAGCGTCTGGACCGAGTCCACAATCAACAGCCGCGGCTCGATCTTCTCCACCTGCCCCAGTGCCTGCCCCAGGTCCGTTTCGGCGGACAGGTACAGGGAATCCGCGACGGCGTCGATCCGTTCGGCTCGCAGCTTCACCTGCGCCGCGGATTCCTCGCCCGTGACATACAGGACATCCTGCGCCGTGCGGGCGAACTTGGCCGCGACATCCAGCAGGAGGGTTGACTTGCCCACACCAGGTTCACCGGCCAGCAGGATGACCGCACCCGGGACCAGGCCGCCGCCCAGCACGCGGTCCAGCTCGTCCACGCCGGTGGGCAGGAAAGCCGCCGTAGTGGCATCCACCTCGGCAATCCGGCGAGCCGGCTCCAGAACTGTGGTTGCCGCCGTCGTACGCGCTACGGCGGCGCCGGTTTCCTCAACCGTGCCCCACGCCTGACACTCGCCGCAGCGCCCCACCCACTTGACCGTGGTCCAGCCGCATTCGGCGCACTTATAAGCCGGCGCTTTGGACGCCCGGGAAGTCTTTGTTGCCATGGGTTCCACCCTACTGGCGGGCACCGACAGTATTGGCCCGAGAGAGGGCAGCAGGCAGCGCGGGGGGTTGACCTATTTGGAGGGCAGGCACCACTGGTGATGCCGGGGAACGCACAGGAACGCTCAAGACCCGCGAGATGACAGCACATGCCGATGGCAGGCCTCGGGACTGGCGCGAAGTGCCATCTGGGCGACAGCGCTACAACCCCGGCAGCACGTCCCGGGCCTCGCGCGCATCCATGCCGGTGGCCTCCAGGAGGTCCACCATGAGTGGCCGGAACAGCATCACCACAGTCTCACCCTCAAGCCGCTCGACCTCCAGCAATTTGGGGTGCAGCCTCATCGCGATCTCGCTGAAGTCCTGCCGGGCCGTACGAAGATGGGCGCGGCGCACGCCGTCCTGCGTTTCCGCCAGGCCGAGCGACAGTTCATCAATCGCGGCCGCGGTTTCCTGGAGCACGTCGGCGATGTTCGCGGTGGCGTTGTCTGAAAGCGCGGCGTGGTTGATGGCGCTGGTCAGCCGGCGTGCGAAGACGCGGCTGTTCCTGAGCGCAAGGTCGATGAAGTCAAGGGAATTCTCAAGCCGGTCGAGCTCGTCGCGGTGCCGGCGGTGGGCCGGTGCGAGGGTGGCCACTTCACCGGAAGCGCGCAGGGAATGGCGCATCGCGTCCACGAGCGGCTGGCAGTTCCGGCCGCGGATCAGCGCGTGCCAGGCCTGCGTGGAGTCGCTTTCGGTCAGGGCGGTGGCGCATTCCCGAAGCACTTCGGCCAGTTCGTGGAGCAGCTTCCGGACATCCTTGCGGGGCTCCCGGCGCGGATCCTTCGGAATCAGGATGGTCACCAGGAGGGCGAAAAGGCCACCCACCACGGCGTCCAGGCTGCGCGTGAAAGGCCCGCCGTCCGGCGCCGGCAACAGCACCACAAGCAAGGATTGCAGGCCCAGCTGCGTGGTGAAGATGTTGCCGCTGTCCAGGAAACGGGCCAGCAGGATGGAGAACAGAAGTACGACGGCGGCCTGCCAGATTCCGCTGCCCAGCCAGTGCTGCAGCAGATCACCGACGGCGATCCCGATGGTGCAGCCGAGGCCCACCTCCATCACCCGGCGCAGCCGCGGGTCACGCGAGAAGCCCAACGCGATCAGTGACGATGTGGCCGCAAAGAGGGGTCCGGAGTGCCCCAGGACGTACTCGGCGAAGGCATACGCCCCCACCGCGCACGCGGTCATCTGGACGGCGGGAACCAGGGAATTCCGGCTCCGGACCAGGCCGGTCCGGATGCGTCCGCGCAGGAAACGCCTGCTTGCTGAGAATCCTGCTGCTGCGGCCATGCCCTCCAGTCTATTTGCCGGCCCGGCACCTACGCCCGAAAGTGTGACCTGCGCAATGGTGACGCTGCAGTTGTAAGCCAATATGCTGCCGTCGTTAATCTCCTGTTCATCTGCGGCCGCCCATCCCGTTACCTGCGGCCCATAGATTCGTTGAAGGTACAAAACGTACGCATCGCGCTGCAGGGCGTCTCCGGTCCTGCCGCCGCTGAATATCCCTGGAAGGGGTACATCTAGTGAAGGCACTCCGTTTCGGCCGCCACGCGGCTATCGCTGTAATCGCAGTCGGCGCACTCGCGCTCACCGCCTGCGGTTCAGATAACGCCACGGGCAACACGCCTGCAGGCAACCAGACTTCCGCCGGCCCCAAGGTCACCGGCACGCTGACGGGCATCGGCTCTTCCGCGCAGGGCGCAGCGATGGACGCCTGGAAGACCAGCTTCGCCGCCGCCAACCCCGGCGCCACCGTGCAGTACTCCCCGGATGGCTCCGGCGCTGGCCGCAAGGCGCTCGTGGACGGGTCAGCCCAGTTCGGCGGCTCGGATGCCTACCTGAAGGACGAAGAGTTCGCATCCTCCAAGACCGTCTGTGGCCCTGACGGCGCCATCAACATCCCGGTCTACATTTCCCCGATCGCGGTTGCCTTCAACCTCCCGGGCATCACCGAGCTGAAGCTTGACGCAGCTACCGTTGCCAAGATCTTCCGTGGCCAGGTCGCCAACTGGAACGATCCGGCGATCGCCGCCCTGAACCCGGGAGTCTCCCTCCCGGACCTGAAGGTCACTCCCGTGAACCGCTCTGACGATTCCGGTACCACCACCAACTTCACCGAGTACCTTGCGGCTGCTGCTGCGGATGTTTGGACCGACAAGGCTTCCGGCGTTTGGCCTGCAAGCCTGCAGGGCGAGAACGCCAAGGGAACCTCCGGTGTTGTCAAGACCGTCACCGATACCCCCGGCGCAGTGACTTACGCAGATGATTCCGCAGTCAGCGGCAAGCTCGGCGTTGCTCAGATCAAGGTTGGCGAGTCCTTCACCAAGATCTCCGCTGACGCAGCCGCAAAGGCTGTTGATGCAGGCAAGCCCGTTGAAGGCCGCACCGCCAACGACCTGTCCATCAAGCTGGACCGCAAGACCACAATTGAAGGCGCATACCCGATCGTCCTGGTCTCCTTCCACGTTGTCTGCGCCACCTATGACAAGCAGGAGACCGTTGACCTGGTCAAGGCCTTCGAGAACTATGTAGTTTCCAAGGAAGGCCAGCAGGCCGCCGCCGATTCTGCCAAGTCCGCGCCGCTGTCCTCGGCCCTGGCCGAGAAGGCCGTCAAGGCCATCGAATCCATCAAGGTCAAGTCCTAGTACCTGTCCCTGAACCATGTTCCCCGCCACGCCGAAAGGCGGGGCGGGGAACTTTGGCTTGTAAGCTCGATTTAGGCACCGCCCACAACCGAAGGGTCTGGAATGACCGCCACCCCCCTGACTAGTTCCCAGGGCGCAGGCCGCGCCGGGGATAAGATCTTTTCCGGCGCCGCCCTGACCGCCGGGTGCCTCATCCTCGCCGTCTTGTTCGGCGTGGCACTCTTCCTTGTTGTCCAGGCCATTCCGGCGCTCACCGCCCCGGCCGCCGAGATCCAGGGCGGCGAAGGCTTCTTCGCCTACATCTGGCCGATCGTTATTGGCACCCTCATTGCGGCCACCATTGCCCTGGTGATCGCGACACCCATCGCCATCGGCGTGGCCCTGTTCATCTCTCACTTCGCCCCGCGCGGACTGGCGTCCGGCCTTGGCTATGTGGTGGACCTCCTGGCCGCCATCCCGTCGGTGATTTACGGTGCCTGGGGCGCGGCGTTCCTTGCCAAGGAAATCTCCCCCGCCTACAACTGGCTGGCCGAGAACATGGGCTGGTTGCCCATCTTCCAGGGTCCCGCCTCTGCCACGGGCAAAACCATCCTGACCGCGGGCATTGTGCTCTCGGTGATGGTCCTGCCGATCATCACGTCCCTGAGCCGCGAAATCTTCCTGCAGACGCCCAAGCTACATGAGGAAGCCGCCCTGGCCCTCGGCGCCACGCGCTGGGAAATGATCAAAATGTCGGTCCTGCCGTTCGCCCGTCCGGGCATCATCAGCGCCGTCATGCTGGGCCTGGGCCGTGCGCTGGGCGAGACCATGGCAGTTGCCCTGGTCCTCTCTTCCGGTGCCCTGACAGCCAGCCTGATCACGTCCGGCAACCAGACCATCGCCGCGGAGATCGCCCTGAACTTTCCCGAAGCGAGCGGCCTGAAGGTCAGCACGCTCATCGCCGCAGGCCTGGTCCTGTTTGTGATCACCCTAGGCGTGAACATGATTGCCCGCTGGATCATCACCCGGCACAAAGAATTCTCGGGAGCCAACTAAATGTCCTCCACTCTTACCCCCGTGCGCAGTAAGCGTTCAGCCCTCACCAAAGGCCAGCTACCCAAGTACGCGCCGTACGTTGTCCTGGGACTCGCGCTCATCGTGGGCGCGGCAATCCTGGCACTGATCGGGTTCAATGCCTTTGGCTGGGGCATCGTCTCGGCCATCCTCTTCGCTGCCGGCCTGGTGGGCTGGAGTGCGGCGGTGGAAGGCTCGCGCAAAGCCAAGGACAAGCTGGCCACCTGCCTAGTGGTGGGCTCGTTCCTGATCGCGCTGCTCCCACTGATCTCCGTGATCTGGACGGTGCTGGTCAACGGAGTCCCCGGCCTCATCGCCCCGGGCTTCCTCACCAGCTCCATGAACGGCGTCACGGGCGTCTACGACAATAAGGCCGTTGAAGAGGGTGCCCCCGTTATTGGTGGCATCTACCACGCCCTGTTGGGCACCATCCAGATCACGCTGGTAGCCACCGTGATCTCCGTGCCCGTCGGACTGTTGAGCGCCATTTACCTGGTGGAGTACGGCCACGACGGCCGTTTGGCCCGTGCCATCACGTTCTTTGTGGACGTTATGACGGGCATCCCGTCCATCGTGGCCGGCCTGTTCGCCGCAGCGTTCTTCTTCGCCGTGGTGGGGCCCGGCACCAAAACGGGTGCCGTCGCCGCCGTCGCGCTTTCGGTCCTGATGATTCCCGTAGTGGTGCGTTCCAGCGAGGAAATGCTCAAGATCGTCCCCAACGAACTGCGCGAAGCGGCCTACGCGTTGGGTGTGCGTAAGTGGCGCACCATCCTCAAGGTGGTTATCCCGACGGCGATCTCCGGCATCGCGTCCGGCGTCACCTTGGCGATCGCCCGCGTTATCGGTGAGACTGCGCCCATCCTGGTCACCGCCGGGTTTGCCACCAGCATCAACAACAACGTGTTCGGCGGCTGGATGGCCTCGCTACCCACGTTCATCTACACCCAGATCCTGAACCCCACCTCGCCGGCGAACCCGGACCCGTCCTCGCAGCGGGCCTGGGGCGCCGCCCTGGTGCTGATCATCCTGGTAATGGTGCTGAACCTTGGCGCCCGGCTGGTCGCCAGGACCTTTGCTCCCAAGACCGGCCGGTGAAATTTTTACAGCAGGCCATTCCGGTCCTCGCGGCCAAACCCTAGACTTCAATCCGTACCCCAGCAAGTGAAGGAACACCATGTCTAAGCGCATCGACGTCAAAGACCTGAACGTGTACTACGGCGATTTTCTGGCCGTGGAGGATGTCAGCATCAACATCGAGGCCAAGTCCGTAACGGCCTTCATCGGTCCCTCAGGCTGTGGCAAGTCCACGTTCCTGCGCACCCTGAACCGCATGCACGAGGTTCTGCCCGGCGCCCGCGTCGAAGGCGAAGTCCTGATGGACGGCGACAACCTCTACGGCCCCGGCGTGGACCCCGTGACGGTGCGTTCGCAGATCGGCATGGTCTTCCAGCGGCCCAACCCGTTCCCCACGATGTCCATCCGCGACAACGTGCTGGCCGGCGTAAAGCTGAACAACAAGAAGATCTCCAAGGGCGAGGCCGACGTCCTCGTAGAGAGGTCCCTCCAGAGCGCCAACCTCTGGAACGAGGTCAAGGACCGCCTGGAGAAGCCAGGATCCGGCCTGTCAGGCGGCCAGCAGCAGCGCCTCTGCATCGCCCGTGCCATTGCGGTGGAACCGCAGGTGATCCTCATGGACGAGCCGTGCTCCGCGCTGGACCCGATCTCCACGCTGGCCATCGAGGACCTTATCAACGATCTCAAGGACCAGTACACCGTGGTGATCGTGACCCACAACATGCAGCAGGCCGCCCGCGTTTCGGAAAAGACGGCGTTCTTCAACATCGCCGGTACCGGCAAACCGGGCAAGCTGATCGAATACGGGAACACTCAGACCATCTTCAACAACCCCAACGTGAAAGCCACCGAGGACTACGTCTCCGGCCGCTTCGGATAAGCCCCACCGGCTCCCTAACCTCGCAAGCTCGGCCAGGGAGCCGGTGGGGACAGTCGATGCGGCGTTTAAAGCTTGCGCTCAGCCCGCCAAAGGTGACATCGCCAAGGCCAGCACGAACGCCCCGGCAGCGGTTGCCGCGGGGGTCAGGACCCACAGCCCCAGAATGCGGATCACCAGCTTCCGGTTGGTCACGGAGAAGTTCTGGTTCTCGCCTGCGCCCAGCACGGCGGACGTCACGATGTGGGTGGTGGACACGGGCCAGTGCAGTCCGATGGCGCCCACGAACAGGATCACCGCGCTGAAGATCTGGGCCACAGAGCCCCGCAACGGGTCAATCCGGGTGATTTTGTAGCCGATGGTTTGAGAGATCCGCCAGCCGCCGAAAAGCGTTCCCACCGTTATCATCACCGCGGAGAGCAGCGCCACCCACATGGGGATAGTGCCGCCGTCGGAATATCCAGCCGCCAGCAGGGCCAGCAGCAGCACGGCACTGATCCGCTGGCCGTCCTGCAGGCCGTGCCCGAATGCCACGGCGCCGGCGGCGATGGACTGGCTGCGGCGGAAGCGTTGGTTGACAACGTTGGGCTGGGTGTAGCGTGCCGCCCACGTGACTGGGAAAACCAGCAGGAACGCGCCGCTGTAAGCAACCAGTGGCGACAGGAGCAGCGGCAGGACCACCTGGAACAGCAGCGACTCGTTCACCGCGCCCACACCTGCGCCGCCCACGGCCAGGCTGGCCAGACCGGCGCCGCCCAGCCCTCCCACCAGGGCATGGGTGGAGGACGCCGGGATGCCGCGCCACCACAGCAGGACACCCCAGACGCAGGCGCTCGCGAGCCCTGCAACCAGCATGCTAAGGCCGTTGGTGCCGTCTGGAAGGCTGATCCAGGTCTGGCTGATGGTTACCGCCAGGCTGGCGCTGAGCAGGGCGCCCAGGAAGTTGAAGAAGGCCGCAAGCAGCACGGCCACGCTTGGCGTGAGCGCCCGGGTGCGGACAGCCAGCGCAACGGACGTGGAGGCGTCCCTGAAGCCGTTCAGGAAGGCAAATCCCGCGGCCAGCACAACCACCGCAGCAAAGATGACTGCGGTCACCTCAGGATTCCTTGACGATGATGCTGCCCACCTGGGTGGCAATGCGCCGCATGTCCTTGGTGACTTCCACCAGCTGGTTGGCGATGTCGCGGTGGCGGGAATACTGCGCCCACTTCATTTCGTGGATCATGTCCGCCACCCAGACCCGGTGCGACCGTTCGGCGCGCTTGGCCAGCCGCAGGATCTCGATCCAGTAGTCCTCCAGGTCATCGAGGTTGTTCAGCCGGCGCATGGCGTCCACCGTGAGTTCGGCCTGCCGGCTGATGACATCCACCTGGTCCGCCGCCCGTTTTGGCAACCGCTCCAGCTTGTACAGGGCCACCAGCTCGGCGGCGGCATCCAGTTTCTCGATGGCCTCGTTGAGGTAGCGGGACAGTGCGTACATGTCTTCGCGGGGTAGCGGGTTTACGAAGCTGGTGCGCATGTGGGTGAGCAGGGCGAAGTGAAGCTCAGCGGACGTGGCCTCGTGGTTGTGCATGTCGTCCACGAGTTTTGCGTGCTCGGACGCGGGGACGCCAAGGATCTCTGCCATGGTGGCGCTGGCGTGCACAATTTGCTGGGCCATCTGGGACAGCAGGGTCAGCCCTGCGGGCTCCTGGGGAAAAAGGCGCAGCTTCACGTTGGGATACCGGTCTCCGGGGATGTACAGGGGTCGGGGGCCGCCCACTTGTGACTTGACGCAGGCCAGCAGCTGATGTTGATTCTACCGGCCCAGTGCCCGCGGCCTGTAAACAGGCAGAAAAATGGTGCCGAACCGGATACGCCTCTCGGCGGTAGGCCGCTCTAGGCGGCTAATTGTTGAAGCCCGGGGGTTTCGCGGCTCGACACCAGTTTCAGTGTTCTACGTTGCTTGGCCCAAGTCAACATTGACAGACCTGCGCCGGTGGTTCAGTCGAGCTCGCCCAGCCGCCAGGCGTTTGCCGCATGTTCAAGGTCCTCGGCCGTCTTCACGAGCTGGTGCGAGTTCCGCGTGAGCTTGCTTGCGTGGGCCTCGTTGCCGAGCTCGGCACCGTCGGCGATCGTCGCCTGGCCCAGCGCCACCACGCGGCAGAACGCGGCGGAACGTTCCAGCGCGACGTCGAACTCGCCGTCGAACGCTCCGGAGAGAATGGCGTCAGCCATGGTCCGCATTTCCTCGGCTCCCGGCGGTTCAGCGGCGCCGGCCACCACGTTGGAAACCTGCGCGGTGTCCTTGCCTGCCCGGAAGTACACGGAGATCCGTTCGGGGTCCTGGACGGTGGCGGCGCGCAGGGCGTACAGCCGCCAGAGGGCGCCGGGCAGCGAACGCGCCGGGCTTTCCGCCCACATCTCCGCGATGGCCTCCAGGCCCTGCTCGTCGGTCAGCTTGACCAGGCGTTCGGTGATGACGGGATCGTCGCTGTCGCGTCCGTGGCGCACCAGTGCCTGGGCGGCGAGGTGGGCGGCCTCGGAGACGCGCGCAGGATCGGGGCCGCCTGCGAACGGCTCAAAGTCGATGGGGGCGAACGGCTTGGGCTTGTGATGCCGGTTGGCTCCGCCGTAGTGACTGGGTCCTGCTTGTTCGCTCATGCTCCCACGCTACTCCTGTGCCGCGCGGGAAATCGAGTACTGTTTGCAGCCAGGATGGACCTTGCCAGCGCCGGTGACGCTGTGCGGAATTCGGAACATACGACGGCGGCGGACAACCTGCGTGCCAAAGCCGCCCCGTGTGTGGGGTAAAGTATTTTACGTCCAGAAATGGACTGGGCTGATCGGTCGTTTGACCGTCGGCTGGGGCCTTTAGCTCAGTTGGTAGAGCATCGGACTTTTAATCCGTGGGTCGTGGGTTCGATCCCCACAGGGCCCACCCACGCGGAAGACCAGAGACACTTCGTCTCTGGTCTTCTTTCGTGTACACCCCAGCACGGGCATGGGCAGGGGCATGGGCATTGGCCAACGTGGATGACCTGAGGAAGCCTAATGCTCGAAATGCGTGTCCGGTGCTCCGCCTGGCAGGTTCGCCAGGATGCCCTCAGCCACCTTGCGGAGCTTGATGTTCCGGTGGCTGGATGCCTTGGCGATGATGGCAATTGCGTCGTTGTAGGAGCACCTGTTCTGCGCCATGATGACGCCGCAGGCAATGTCGATGGACGTCCGGCTTTCCAAAGCTGACTGCAGGTCCGACGCCCTGGTGCTGGCCGACTCCAACTCAAGGGCCAGCCTGAGGCCGCGGGACGCGAGGTCAGTGAAACTGCGGGCCTCGGCGGTGACGTGCAGCGGGAACGCCTGGGGGCTGGCTGCGAAGAAGGCGAGGGCGGCCTCGGTGCCCTCATCCAGGGAAAGCCGCAGGCCCAGGACGCTGTCGAACCCGGCGTCCTGCAAGTGCGGCCGGTAGCGTCCCCAGCGGAAGTCGGAGGCCACGTGGTTCATGGCCGCGGTCCCTGTGCCGGTGAGGGCTTCGGTCAGGGGGCCTTCGCCGACTTCCTTTTCCAACCGGGCCAACGTCGCGGTCCGCGTGCCCGTTCCAGCGGTGGTTCTGGAGCGTTTGGCCCGGCTCATGACCAGGGCGCATTCGATGGGAACGCCGGCGAGCCGGCTCAGCGTGGCGGCTCCCAGGTGGGCCAGGATCTCCAGGGAGTCAGACAGGTCCTTCGAGCCGGTGACCAAGTCAGGGATAAGCCCGTCGGCGCCGACCATCCCGATGGTGAACGCCTTGGCTGCCGGTTCCGCGCCAGGACGATCGCCCGGTGCCGGGATGGGCCTGCGGTCCGGGATTGCCGCCGGCCCCGGATGCGGGGCTGCATGCTGGGTGGTGTGTTGGGCCGGATGAGCGGGCGCTGGCCTCCTGCCCGCCGACGCGTGTGCCTGGGAAGCCTCGGATCGGGAATACTTCACCTTCGCCTCCCGCCGGCACACCAGGAACTGATTGGAAGCGTTTGATGAATGTGAAGCGTGGAGGACAAAGGGCCGGCGACGGCTGGGGGAGAGGCCTTGGTCTCTAAGACCTCCTCGTCGCCGGCCCCGCTTATTTCCCGGACCCCTTGGAGCGGGAAAACGCGGCTGTCGAGTCGTGTATTCATCCTTCCCACAACCCCCTAGTGAGACATCCAAACCAGTGCGGTTTGCGAGTCTTAACTCATTAGTCGAACTTAGTTCTGGCGGGGCCCCCGGCAACCGCGTAATCGGTACTTGTTTTTCAAATTAGGTAGTACTTGGTTTTTCGGAAGAACTACTCAACTCCGCGCTGATGAGTTCTCCTCCGCCGGGACGATCACCATGAGCCGGCGTTCAGCGTCGGACCCCTCCGGCGACGGAGTTTCGGCGCCCTCGTCGAACACCTGGAACTGACCCGCGAACTCGGTGTTTTCACGGTCCGGTACCGGGCGGCAACTTCGTGTCCGGATACCGAGTTTTTGTCCACGTAATGCGCAAAACGACTGGCGAAGTCCCATTACATGGACAAAAACTCCAGGTCATGACGCAGGCCGCGGGAGGTGGAAAGATGAGGGCCATGGAACTGCATATCACCGGTGACCCGGCCGCCGACCAACTGCTGACCGATGACGCGTTTGCGCTGCTGACAGGCATGCTGCTGGACCAGCAGGTAACCATGGAATCCGCCTTTGCCGGGCCGGAGAAGATCCGGGCCCGGATCGGGTCCATCGCCCCGGCCGCGGTGGCCGCGTACGAACCTCAGGCTTTCGTCGACGTGTTCAAGGAACGGCCGGCGGTGCACCGGTTCCCCGGCTCGATGGCGGGACGTGTCCAGGCGCTCGCCGAGACGGTGCAGCATGACTGGGACGGCGACGCGACGCTGATCTGGACCAAGGGCGACCCGGACGGCCCGGAGGTGCTGCGCCGCCTGCAGGCACTGCCAGGATTCGGGGAGCAGAAGGCAAAGATATTCCTTGCGCTCCTGGGGAAGCAGCGCGGGCTGAACGCACCCGGCTGGCGCGAGGCCGCCGGCCACTACGGCGAGGAGGATGCCTTCCTTTCGGTTGCCGACATCGTGAGTCCCGAATCGCTCGCCAAGGTGCGGGCCAGCAAGCAGGCAGCAAAGGCGGCGGCCAAGGCTGCCAAAGGCTGACCGCTCATGGCAGTGACCATGAACGATGTGGCGCGCGTCGCCGGGGTGTCGTTGAAGACCGTGTCGAACGTGCTCAACGACTACGAGTTCATCCGGCCGGCCACCAGGCAACGGGTCCAGGATGCCATTGCCGCACTGGGCTACGAGGCGAACCTGACAGCTCGCAGCCTGCGCTCCGGGAAGACCCACATGCTGGGCCTGGTGCTGTCCGACCTCGCGGCGCCGTACTACGCAGAGCTGGCCTCAAGGGTGATGGCGGCGGCGGAGCGGCGCGGCTACCGCGTGCTGGTGGAAGTCCGGCGCCCTGGAAGCCAACGAACTCGGTGCCCTGCAGGGTCCGCTGCGGCAGCTGACCGACGGACTCCTGTTCACGCCACTCGTCATGAGGGCCGATGCCGTCGCCTCCCACCGCGGCAGCAAGCCGGTGGTGCTGCTCGGCGAGCACATTCAGGTTCCCCGGCTGGATCTGGTCACCATGAGAAACCAGGACGCCGCCCAGGCCCTCACCGCCCACCTGCTGGCCGGAGGCCGCCGTCGTATTGCCGTGCTCGGCGCCCATCCTGGCGAATCAGCGGGCTCGGCCGGCCTGCGACTCAACGGTTATCGGAGCGCACTGGAGGACTCCGGTGTCCCGTTTGACCCGGCCCTGGTGGCACCCGGGGAATGGCGCCGCGACGGGGGAGCAGCCGCCGTCGCCGGCCTCCTGGAACACGGCATTCCGTTCGACGCCGTCTTCGGGCTCAACGACGCCCTCGCCCTGGGCGCCATGCACGAACTGCTCGTCCGTGGCGTGAAGGTGCCCCAGGACGTTGCCGTGGCGGGCTTTGACGACATCGACGAGGCACGGTTCGCCTCGCCGTCGCTCACCACCGTGTCGCCCGGCATGGATGAGATTGCGGAACGGTCCGTCGGGTTGCTGATCGACCGGATTGACGGGCTGGAAGCGAGGGCAGACGGGGTCCACGCGGAGGCGGGCTTTGACCTGATAGTCCGGGATTCGGCGCCCTGAGGGCTGCCGCCGGACTATCGTTGGCTGCAACAGTCGTGCGCGGGGGCGTGTTGCTCCCGTGCGTCAGCAAGCAATGTAAGTTCGGGCCCATCACACCAGACGAGGCGGACATCCATGAAGGCTCCAGACCAGCAGCACGCTCAAATTTTCGGCACACCGGTTCCACCGGGCTATGGTGATGCCGCCGGTCATGAGCCCGTGGACCGGCACCTGCTCCAACGCCTCGCCGACGTTCACGGCGTGGGCACCTCGTTCCACGGCTGGGACGGGCTGCCGCACAGCGTCGCCCCGGAGACCCTGACCAAGGTTCTGGCGGCGCTGGGCGTCCCCGCCCACACGAACCAACTGATCGAAACTGCCTTGGCCGAGGCGGAAGTGGCGCCGTGGCGGCGGATGCTGCCGCCCGCCGTCGTGGTCCAGCAGGGCCAAACCGCACTGGTTCCCGTCCACGTCCGGGACGGTTCGACAGCGCGTCTGACAGTTGTGCTCGAGGCCGGTACGGGCGAGCCCGTGGAAGCTGTCCAGCAGGACGTCTGGGTGCCGCCCCAGGAGGTGGATGGTGTGGCCACCGGCCGGGCCACGTTTGCCGTGCCGGAGGGGTTGCCGTTGGGCTGGCACACACTGCAGGCAGAGTCCGACGGCGTCACAGCCGAGGGCGCGCTGGTGGTGGTTCCGGCGCGGCTTACCACCGCCGATTCCTTGGTGGAGCGGCGGGGGTGGGGCCTGGCAACCCAGCTCTATTCCGTGCGGTCCAAGCGGTCCTGGGGGATCGGCGACTTCGCCGACCTCGCGGACCTGGCATCACTCAGCGGCGCCCGTGGCGCGGACTACGTGCTGGTCAACCCACTGCACGCCGCGGAACCCGTGCCGCCGGTCCAGCCCTCGCCCTACTCGCCGTCCACGCGGCGCTTCTTCAACCCGCTGTACATCCGGGTGGAGGCCATCCCGGAAATCGCCTACCTGAAGCTGCGTAAGCGCGCAGCGGTGGACAGCCTGCAGGAGCAGGTCCAGGTCCTGAACAAGGACGGGGAACGGCTGGACCGGAACGCCGTGTACGCCGCCAAGCTCCAGGCCCTGGAACTCCTGTATCACGCCCGGCGCTCGCCGGCGCGGCAGGCAGCGTTCGACGAATTCTGCCGGATCTCCGGCTCCGGGCTGGATGACTTTGCGCTGTGGTCCGCCATCCGGGAAGACCTGGCACCGGACCATCCGCTGTGGGCCGACCCGGACTGCGCGCTGGGATCCCCTGAAGCGGAGTCACTGCGCCGGAAGCTTGCGGACCGGATCGGGTTCCACCGCTGGCTGCAGTGGATCTGTGATGAGCAGCTTGAGAACGCGCAGCAGGCGGCGCGCCGGGCGGGGATGCGGCTGGGCGTGGTGCACGATCTTGCCGTGGGCGTGGACCTCAGCAGCGCCGACGCCTGGACCCTCCGCGGTGTCCTGGCGCCCGGGATCAGCGTGGGGGCGCCGCCGGACATGTACAACCAGCTCGGCCAGGACTGGAACCAGCCGCCGTGGCATCCAGCCCGCCTGGCGGAGGCCGGCTACGCGCCGTTCCGCAACATGCTCTCCACCGTACTCCGGCATGCCGGCGGCATTCGGGTGGACCACGTGCTGGGCCTGTTCCGCCTTTGGTGGGTGCCGGCCGGCAACTCCCCGCGCGACGGCGCCTATGTCACGTACGACCACGAAGCACTGATCGGTATCCTGGCACTGGAGGCCCAGCGTGCCGGCGCCGTGGTGATCGGCGAGGACTTGGGAACCTTCGAGCCGTGGGTGCGCGACTACCTCGCTGCCCGCGGCATCCTGGGCACCTCCATCCTCTGGTTCGAGAACGACGGCGATTCACCCCTGCCGCCGGAGCTGTACCGCACGCAGGCCCTCGCCAGCGTCAACACCCACGACCTGCCGCCCACCGCCGGCTACCTGGCGGGCGACCACGTGGCTCTTCGCAGCAGGCTGGGCCTCCTGGCACGCCCCGAGGCGGAAGAGCGGGCGGAGCACACGGCCACGCTCGAAAAGATGATGGGGCTGCTGCGGGAACGCGGCCTGCTGCCTGAGGGTGGCTACGGCAGCACCGGCAGCGAGGAACGCACCATCGAGGCGCTGCACCGCCTGCTGGCCCAGACGCCGTCGGTCCTTCTCGGCGTGGCCCTGGTGGATGCGGTGGGGGAACGGCGCGTGCAGAACCAGCCCGGCACCACCGAGGCGCTGTATCCGAACTGGCAGGTCCCGCTCGGTGATCCGGACGGCCGCGCGATGCTCATTGACGACCTCCCCAACAACGCCCGGTTCAACTCCCTGCTGGCCGCGGTTTCGGAGGCGCTGCGCGGCTGACCCATGCCGCAGCTGACCTCGATCGGTAACCCGCTTAGCCGTGGGTCAGCGGGTAACCTCCTCCAGGAGTTCCAGCACGTGGCGGTACTGCGCGCCGGTTGCCCGCGTCATACCCAGTTCGCAGGTCCGGTTGCAGGACGCGTGCGCCGCAGCGCCCATGTCCGCTACCTCCGCGGCCTGCTTCGCGGTAGCTGATGCCGTCAGCTCAGGGTGCAGCATCCCACGGTCCCCGGCGAATGCGCAGCAGCCCCAGTTTTCCGGCACCTCCACGCGGTCGGCGACGGCGCCGGCCACGGCACCGAGGGCATCGTTGAGGCCCATCCGGGTGGAGGAGCAGGTGGGGTGCAGGGCCAGGGACTCCAGCTTCCCGTGATCGGGCAGCCCAGGAAGGATCCGGTCCGCGGCGAAGTCCACGGCGTCCACCATGCGCAGTGGACGCTGCCCTGCTGCCGGCGTGTCCGATTCGACGGCCTGGCGCAGGCCCTCGGTGCAGGAGGACGCGTCGCAGACGATGGGCAGTTCGCCGTCCTTGGTTGCCTCCCGGAGGGCTGCCAGGGTCTTCTCCCGCATCGTTTTTTGGCCTGCGGCCATACCCTTGGAGGACCAGGGCGTGCCGCAGCAGAGGCCATCGATCCCTTCCGGGACAAGGAGCGTAATCCCTGCCCTGGCACAAAGCTGTTCAAAGCTGTACTGGACGCCGTGCCCTTGGCCGTCCTGAGCCGTACCCGCGGGCCCGAACATGGTCCCCACGCACGCAGGGAAGTAGACAGCGTCCACTTCGCCCGCCGGCGTCGGACGCTTCCGCACCGAACCGCCGCCCGGCAGTTCGGCCGAATACAGCGGGACTGTGTCTTCCCCAAGCACTGCCCGCGCGGCCTTATTGGGCGGGGCGATGGCGGCGGCCGGGAGCTTGTTCACCACAGTCAGGGCCAGCGAAGCACCCCGGGTGACGCCTTCCCAGTGCTTGGCGGCGGCATTCCACGCCCCGTTGGCGAGCGGGCCGGCGTCGGCCTTCCGCAGCTTCTTTACCAGCGATCCGGTGTTGATGTCCACCGGGCAGGCGGTCTGGCACATTCCGTCCACGGCGCAGGTGTCCACAGATTCGTACTCGTAGTCCTTTTCCAGTTCCGTGACCAGCGCAGTGTCTCCGGCCAGCCGCGCGGATTCGATGGCGCGCAGCGTGACGATCCGCTGCCGCGGCGTGAGGGTGATGTCCTTGCTGGGGCACACCGGCTCGCAGTAGCCGCCGGAGACACAGCGGTCCACCTCCTCGGCGACCGGAGGCGCCGTCTTGATGTGCCGCAGGTGCGCCAGCGGGTCCTCGTCCATGAGGACGCCCGGGTTGAGCATCGCGGCAGGGTCGAAAAGCCGCTTGATGCTGCGCATCACGTCGTAGAGCTCATCGCCGTATTGCCGGCGGACGTACGGGGCCATCACGCGCCCGGTGCCGTGCTCGGCCTTCAGCGATCCGCCCTCGGCCAGGACCAGGTCCACCATGTCTTCGGTGAAGGCGCTGTAACGGTCCAGTTCTGCGGCGGTGGCGAAACCGTCGGTGAGCATGAAGTGGACGTTGCCGTCCTTGGCGTGGCCGAAGATCACGCTGTTGCCGTAGCTGTACTTGTCGAAAAGCCGGATCAGTTCCCGGCAGGTGCGGCCCAGCACCGGGACGGGGACCACAATGTCTTCCAGCAGCGCGGTGGTGCCCTGGGGGCGCGCACCGGCGACGGAGGCGTAGAGGCCCTTGCGCAACTGCCAGAGCTGGCCCCGTTCCCGGGCGTCACCGGTGAACCGGGCGGGGGTGGAGAGCCCCAGGCCCATGAGGATGCCCTCGCCGTTGACTTGGAGCTCCGCCAAATGTCCGGCGCTGCCGGCGGAGTATTCCACGAGCAGGGCGGCATGGTCCCGGACCGCCAGGTCCTGCACGACGGCGGGCGTTCCCTTGAGCGTCTGGCCCACCTTCAGTGACAGCGCGTCCATCAGCTCAATGGTTGCGGCCCCTGTTTCTACGAGGGCAGGCAGGGCCGCGTTGGCCGCCTCGAGGTCCGGAAATACCAGCAGGCCCGCGGCGGCGTGCTGGAGCCGCGGGATGGTGCGGAAAATCGTCTCTGCCACGAAACCTAGGGTGCCTTCGCTGCCGACAATCAGGTGGGCCATGATGTCCACCGGGCTCTTGAAGTCCAGCAGGGAGTTCAGGCCGTAGCCCATAGTGTTCTTCATGGAAAACTGCTGCCGGATCCGGTCGACGGAGTCGGGGTTGTTCCGGACGCGCTCCGCCAACCGGGCTAAACCTTCGTAGAGTTCCGGTTCGAGGGCGCGGAGCTTTTGGTCGGCGTCGACCGCCCCGGTGTCGATCACGGTGCCGGAAGGCAGCACTACGGTCAACGACTCCAGCGTCCGGTAGGTGTTGTCCACGGTCCCGCAATTCATGCCGGAGGAGTTGTTGGCCACCACGCCGCCGATGGTGCACGCCGCCTCGCTGGCCGGATCCGGGCCGAACTTGCGGCCGTAGCGGGCGAGCCTCGCGTTGAGCGCCCGTACGGTGACGCCGGGCTGTACCCGGACCCGCGCGCCGTCGTCAAGCACTTCGATGTCCCGGAAGTTGCGGCGCACGTCCACCAGCACGCCGTCGGTAACCGCTTGGCCGCTCAGGCTCGTTCCGCCGGAGCGGAACGTCAGCGGCACACCCTGGGCAGCGCTCGCACGCAGCAGCCCGCCCACCTCGGCGGCGCTCCCCGCCGTGACCACAGCCTGCGGGATCAGGAGGAAGTGCGAGGCATCGTGGGCGTTCGCGTGCAGGTCGATGGCCCGGGTCTTCACCTGGGTGGGATCCTTCACCGCCGCGCGTAGGCCAGCTATGTCCAGGGGTGCCATCAGGGGACCATCCAGCCCAGTACGGGGGTGGACTGCAGGAAGATCAGCACGGTGATGAGCGCCAGCAGGCCGAGGCTCCAGCCGAGGAGCTTCCGGAAGAGGGTGCCCTCTGCACCGTCAAGGCCCACCGCGGCCGAGGCCACCGCCAGGTTCTGCAGCGACAGCATCTTGCCCATCACCCCTGCGGAGGAGTTGGAGGCGGCCATCAGCACCGGAGAAAGGCCGGTCTGCTCCGCTGCGGTGGTCTGCATCTGGCCGAACAGCGAGTTGGAGGAAGTATCGGAGCCGGTGAGTGCCACACCAATCCAGCCAATCAATGGTGAGAGGACGGCGAAGAAACCGCCCGCGGAGGCCAGCGCGAAGCCGAGCGTAGTGGTCTGGCCGGAAAGGTTCATCACGAAGGAGAGGCCCAGCACGGCCGTGACGGTAACGATGGTCCAGCGCAGCTGTACCAGGGTGTCCCGGTAGATGCGAAGGCCCTGTGATGCGATGATCTTGTACAGCAGCATGGTGAGCAGGTGTAACGACATATGAGGAGCAGGCTCATGAGCTCTACCCACGCGGTTACCGTCCCGCCCCCCCGTCCTGGTCACAGGGCGTTGAACTGTGGGGAGAGGCGAACATGCGGAAAATCTGGTCGGCCGCCAACGTCAGGGTCTACGGCGGCGGCGTGGCCGAAGAAGTCTTTCTCCGGGCACTCTCGGACCTGATCGGGGATTACAGCTACACCAACGTCTCCATCTCGCCCGGCAAATCAGGCTCCAGCCGCTCCCGGCAGGAAGGTAAGGAGCGCGTCTTCGATGTCCCCAACCTCGCGGAACTCGACCGGGGCCGCGCCGTGGTCCTTGCCTCCGGTGCACCGGCCACGCTGGTCCGGACCCTGCCCTGGTACACCGGAACCCACAAGGAAGCTGTAGAGGCGTCCATCAAGACCTACAGCCCCCGCCCTGAAGGACCGACCATACCGGCGGAACCGGCGGCAGCTGAGCCGGCGGCCAATCCCTGGGTCACGACGTAGGAGGTTCTGAGATGAACAGCGATATCGGACTCTTCAGCACAGCTCCCGCTCCCGGCGACACAGAGAGGGGTGGCTTGTGAATTGGTAAATTATCCGACGTTAGTCCTGTCGGAGGTTGGCCTTAACCGACGTCCACGGGGCAAGTATTGGTTCTTGCGCACTCTTTTGGATCCGCTGTGACGAGCGCGGCTTTAGCGACCGCTGTACTGGTCCCACCTTCGACTGGCCGCGACCACCGGCACGGAGGGCGGGCTTTCGCTGACATGTTCGGTGAAAGTGGCATGTGGCCGGCTTTGATTGGCTCTGTACGCCGAAGCGCTGACGCTGCGGCCTGGTGATCGACTTACCCCAGGGGGTATATTGCGATAGGCTCAAAAAGAAGGAAAGGCCGGACCGGCCGTGGACGGGGCTGCAGGAGCGGAGAAGGATGATGTTGGGTGGCTTTGGGTCCGGGATGGGTTCGGCGTGGCTGTTCTGGCTGCTCCTGCTGATCGGCATCGTCCTGTTGGGGATTCTTGCTGTGCGGTTTTTCTTTGGGGGCAGGAACCGTGGGGGAACCGGCCGCGGGGAGGCCCCGGACCGGTCCGGTCCAGGAGGCACTGCCCGGCGGATCTTGGATGAACGGTATGCCCGGGGGGAGCTGAGCACGGAGGAATACGCCGAACGGCTCAGAGCCCTCGCGGACGGGACCTGATGGACCCGATGAACAGGCGAACGGCCCTTATCTTGGGCGGTGCGGGGGCCGCAGCCGCCATGGCGGGCGCGGCAGGATTGCTGTGGGGCCAAGGCTCAGGATTCCAGTCCGCCGGTGGGCAGGACCTGAGTGAACCCGAGGCCCTGTACAGTGCCGATGGCCGGCTTCAGGTGAAGCTTTCAGCAGCCCTGGGCCAGGTTCGGATCGCGGGCAGGGATGCCAATGCGCTGTCCTATAACGGGTCCGTGCCCGGCTCCACCCTGTTCCTGCGGCCCGGGGACCGTGTGAATGTGATGCTGGAGAACAGGCTGGGGGATCCGACCAACCTGCACGTCCATGGGCTGCACGTCTCCCCGCAGGGCAACAGCGACAATGCGCTGGTCTCGGTTGAACCGGGAACGTCCTTTGAGTATGAGTACCGGCTGCCGGCGGACCACCCGCCGGGCGTGTACTGGTACCACCCGCATCGCCACGGAAGTGTGGCCGACCAGATCTTCGGCGGCCTGTACGGGGCGATCATCGTCCAGGACCCCCAGCCCGTGCCGGTCAGCCGGGAACGGGTCCTGGTCATCTCCGACATCTCCCTCACCGGTGGCGGTTCCATCGCCGCCGTCTCGGCGATGGAGAAAATGATGGGCCGGGAAGGTGCCCTGGTGCTGGTCAACGGGCAGCTGAACCCGGTCCTGGCCGCCCGGCCGGGCGAGCGTGAACGGTGGAGGGTCATCAATGCCTGCACATCCCGGTACCTGAAACTGCGCCTGGACGGCCAGTCCCTGCAGTTGCTGGGTCTGGATTCGGGCCGCTACCAGAGTCCCCGGGACGTCGAGGAGGTGCTGCTGGCCCCGGGCAACCGGGCGGACCTGCTGGTCACCGCCGCCGCCGGGACCGCCGTGCTGCGCACCTTACCCGTGGACAGGGGAAGCATGGTGGGATCCATGATGGGCGGCAACAACGGAGGCGGACAGTCCCCGGCCGGCCCGGACGGGACGGTCCTGGCCACCTTCGCCGTTGCCGGCGCACCGGCCGCCGCGCCGGGACCGGTCCCGGCGCAGCCCGTGCCGCGGGACCTGCGTTCCCTGGCGGTCACCGCGCACCGGGAACTGGTCTTCGCCATGGGTATGGGTATGAACAGCGGCGGCATGGGCTCGGGGTTGATGAGCTTCACTATCAACGGCAGGCCGTTCGACCCGGCCCGGGTCGACACCACCGTCCCCGCCGGCGCCGTCGAGGAATGGACCCTGCGGAACACAAGTCCGATGGATCACCCGGTGCACCTGCACGTGTGGCCGATGCAGATCATCGAACAGGCCGGCAGGCCCGTGGACACTCCCATGTGGCAGGACGTGGTTAACGTCCCGGCCCGCAGCAGCGTCCGGGTCCGAATCGCCTTCGATGACTTCACCGGCAAAACCGTCTACCACTGCCACATCCTCGACCACGAGGACAGTGGCATGATGGGCCTGATCGAAGCCCGGTAGCACGGCGACCCGCAGCCCTCTGCAAAAATCAGAAAACCGATGAAGGAGTACCACAATGAGCTACGCACACACCATCACCGTCGCCCTGCCCTACGCAGAGGCAGTAACCCGGTCCCGTGAAGCCCTCTCCGGTCAGGGATTCGGCGTGCTGTCCGAAATCGATGTCCGCGCCACCTTCGAGGCCAAGCTCGGGTCCGACGCCGGGCAGGGCCTGGGCGACTACCTCATCCTGGGCGTCTGCAACCCTGCCTTGGCGCAGAAAGCTCTCGCGGCGGACCCGGACATGGGTCTGCTGCTGCCCTGCAACGTCGTCATCAGACGTGGACCGGACACCGGCACCACCGTCATCCAGACCATCGACCCGCAGACCATGGTCCAGCTCAGCGACGCGCCGGCCGTCTCCGAGGTCGCCTCGGACGCCGATCAGCGGCTCCTCGCGGCCCTGAAGGAACTCGAAACCGCCTGAGACCCGGCCAACGTGCGGCGACCGGCCGGCCAGGGAGAGCGACTGCGGTGGAACGCGTTACGGCCCTGGAGCCTGCCGGCCGCGGTGCCAGCGGGATTATTCACAGGACGCCCGGCTCAGCCGGGGCCTTGTTGGCGGGCGTCACCGGGCTGCTGAGTTACCGTCCGGCCAATCAGCGTAGCCCGGGGTCCAGGTTCGCGGGCGGCGACGAACGAACCCCGGCGACGCTGTCCACCGGCGCGCGCGTCCCCGGCCTCGCCTGTCAGCGGACCAAATCCGAAGCCGCGGACGTCCACGAAGCGGTCCACTCAAAGTAGCCATGAGATATGGGGAACCGGTTGAGGACCTTGGACCCTGTTCCGTGGGCTAGGGAGGCGATAGCCTCCAACCACAGGCTGGTCAGCACATAGGCACGGTACGGGACGGAGTCAGGATGTATGGATGGGACGGGAACGGCTGGGGTGTAGGTGCCTGGGTGGCGATGGTACTGATGATGTTGGTGTTCTGGGGAGGGGTGGTCACCGTCGTCGTTCTCCTGCTTCGGCGCACCCCTCCGCATGAAGGACCCGGCCCCGTGCGGCCCCCGCACTACGACGCGGAGCGTATTCTGCACGAACGATTCGCCCGCGGCGAGATCGACGAAACGGAATACACCGCCCGCCGCTCCGCACTCCGGCATCCTGAATGAAACCCGTCCCGCATCGCGGGCAGGTCATTTTCGGGGTCTCTATCACCCTCATCATGACGGCCCTGTCGGTCGGCGTCGTCGGCCTTGGTCGGGGCGACTGCCGGCGGCACCGGATTCCGGTCCCGTCAGACCTCTGCGGCACCTGATCTTCCAGGGCGGGTCGTGAACGTCTCCTGACGAAAATGGGGCACCAGTCCACCCGGGGTGGCCCGAAGCTGGCCTTCCGGCCAGGTAAGAATACCGCGCAGGCCGAGAAGCCGGCTGGAGTACCCGCCGACGGGGGTATCCGGCGCCGCTACGGGCCCCCGCCGAGGACGCGGAGACGTTCCTGGTACTCCTGTGCGCTCAGTTCGCCGCGCGAGTACCGCTCAGCGAGGATCCCGCGGGCACCCCCGGGGGTTTCGGCGGCCCCGATGTCCGTGTCTCGGGGTTCCTGAGCGTTGTTCTGGCCGCTGTTCTCTCCGGCGGCACGGACACTGCGGATGATGACCCAGAGGAGGGCGCTGGCCATCAGCAGGCCGATGGCCCACCACCAGCCCATGCCGAGCCCGCCACCCATCATGATTCGTACGTCCTTTCACGGGCCGGCCCGAACATCTCTGGCGTACCGGCTCTTGCGCAAGATATCATCCGCCGGGGCCCCGGTACAGAGCCGCTCTTGACTGACCACGGGGCCCGTGCAGCCGCATGTGAGGAATTGTCGGAGAACTACCCTTGCGTTATGGCGTCCCGGCTGTGCCGCCGGCCCGATCGGGCAAGGCGCACGCACAGGCTCTGGGCCGGGTCTCAGGCGCCGGTGCACGGTCACCGGCAAGCTGACCCAGGGGTTGCCCGCCGCGGTACTGCTGAAGGCCACCTCCGGGGCCGATCTTCTGGTCGTGGGTACCCGCCGGACGCGGGGCCGCGCCAGGTCAGGAAGCTCCGCGTCCCGGGCCCATGGCTGCTGCGGGACCACCAGTGTCTCTGAGCGCGCTCTGGCAGATGTGTGGATGCCCTGATTATTGCTCTCGTCCCTGGCCTGAACATACCGCCGGGAGTCGTCCTCGGGTCCGGCGGCACGGCCGGGCGCAGCAGTCATATTTCCACGCGGATCCGAACAGGGCGCCGCCCGGGGCCAGAGTTCGTGATACACCCCCTGGGGTATGTTGGCGTAGTCTGGAACCAGACGGCTGCGGAGTAGGGCCGGTTGAAGGAGGCACCCCATGATGGGTGGGTACGGGTCCGGTATAGACGTGTCCTGGCTATTCTGGTTACTCCCGGTCGCGGTCGCTGTTCTAGTGGCGGCTCTCGCGGCCCGGGCATTGTCCGGTGGCACCCGCCGAAGAGGAACGGGATCAGCACCGGGGCAGAACCGTAACGCCGCGGACAGGAGCAACGCACGTCGGATCCTCGATCAGCGCTACGCCGGCGGCGAGCTGGACACGCAGCAATACCGCGACCGGTTGGCGCTGCTTACCGGCCCGGGGATACAGCCGGAAAAACCGGGGATAAATCCACGCGACGGCGGCCCGGGCGATCAGCCAGCGGCGCCGAGCCTTCCGGAGCTGAAACAACGGGCCGTGTCGCTGCTGATAGCAGCCGACGACGCCGTGCGCTCCGGCCAGCAGGAAGCAGGATTCGCGCAGGCCCAGTTCGGGGATGTTTCCGTTGCGCCCTATGCGAAGGCCCTCGCCAATGCCAAGTCAGACCTGAGCGAGTCCTTCAAACTCCAGCAGCAGCTGGACGACGCGATCCCGGCCACCGAGGAGCAACAGTGGGCATCGTATACCGAGATCATCAGCCGCTGCGAGTCGGCCAACCATGCCCTGGCCGAACAGAAAGTCTCCTTCGACTCCCTGCGTGAGCTCGAAAAGAACGCACCACAGGCACTCGAACTGCTCCGGGCCGGACGGGCCGAGGCAGCGGCCAAGGTAGCGGACGCTGAGCATGCCATGACCGGGCTGCGCGCACGGTACTCCGACGCGGCGGTGGCCCCGGTCTCGGACAACATAGCCCAGGCCCGGGAACGGTTGAAATTTCTGGACACCGCCGCGCAGACCGCACAGCAGAAGCTCACGGAGGCTGACCCGGGCGCCGCGGCTATCGCTGTCCGTGCTGCCGAAGAAGGCCTGCACCAGACCAACGTGCTGGTTAACGCCATCGGCAAGGTCTCGCACGACCTGGACTCCGCCCGGACCAATCTCGACCCCGCGGTGCAGGACGCCGCCCAGGACCTCGCCCAGGCCAAGGCCACCATGGCGGCCGGCCAGCACACCGACCTCGCCGGCCCCGTCGCAGGCGCCGAGGCGGTCCTGAACCAGGTGCAACAGCAGCTACAGTCAGGAAGGATCGACCCGATCGCCGCGCTGCAGCGCATGGAAGCGGCGCGCCAAGGCCTGGATCAGGCCCTCTCCGGGGTCCGGAACCAGCAGGATCAGGCGCGGCGCGCCGGGCAGGCTCTCCAGCAGGCCATCATGAATGCACAGGCCCGGATCTCGGTTGCCTCGGACTACATTGCCGCCCGCCGCGGCGGTGTGGGACCCGGGGCCAGGACACGCCTGGCCGAAGCGCAACGCAATCTGGACACCGCGCTCTCCATCCAGCAGAGGAATCCTGGATCTTCCCTGACCTACGCGCAGCAGGCCGGGGTTCTGGCATCCCGGGCGGCAGAGCTCGCGCGGTCCGATGTGCAGGGCTTCGGCGGCCTGGACAACCGCGGCTATGGCGGCGGCATGTTCGGGAGCCGTGGGTGCGGCGGGGGCCTCGGGGGAGCCGTGCTGGGCGGAATTCTGATCGATTCGATCCTGCGCGGCGGACACGGCGGCGATTCCGGTAACGGCGCCGGCTGGGATGGAGACTCCGGGAGCGGCGACAGTCTCTGATCCGTCATGTCCTGGTTCATTTCGGTGCGTCGATGTCACCGGTTCCGCCGGTCGCCCGTGGTGCCCCGGGGCAGGGGTGCCCCACGGGGCCTTATCTTTCCTGGTAACTGACAGGGCAGCCCGTGGGCGCAGTCGATTGCCCGGCTTGGTGCCGCGCAACAAGCCCTCGCCGGCTCGACGCCGACGCGGACGTCCGGTTGCGTGGGGCATTGAAGGATCTGGATTCCTCCGGGAGGAGGTGGTTGGACCGGGATCCGCTGAAGGGCTCTATTCCAGAGGAGGTCCGGGGTTTCTTTTGAATACCAGCACTAATGCGCGCAGGGCCAGTACAAACGCCGCAAACAGCATGGCGAATCCCAAAAAGCCATAGAACGGGACCGTGGGCGTCAGCATGGGTCCTGTGCTGCTGGTGATCAGCAGGATGGCTCCGAGGGTCGCGGCGCCGGCCAGGAGTGTCGTATTCAGCTGCTTTACAATTTCAGTGAAGAAGCCCCGGTCAGTCTTGTTCGCAACGGTGCGGATGTTCACGGAAAATCGGCCCTGTTCCAGATCCTCGGTGATCCTGTCGATTCGCCGTGGGAGTCGTTGCAGCACAGGCAAGACCATGAGCAGCTGTTTCTCCAGGTTCTCCCTTAGCGAATCTTTCGTGAATTCGGCCGCCAGAATTTCCCGGCTGTCCGCCCGCGCGCTGGCGACCATGTCGAAGTCGGGGCTGATTAGCGACAGGGTGCCCTCCAGGGTCGCCATGGCACGGAAGGTGGCGGCGATCGGTGCTGGGACCGCCACACCGTGACCGGTGATAAGGGTGATCAGGGCTGTGAACATGCTGGTGCTTCCGGCCCCTCCAAAGCCCGTGCGGTACCGCATGATCACGAGCCCGACGTCACGCTCGAATCGGCGTTCGTTGAACGCCTCCGGGCGCTCGATCAGGTCAAGGAGGGCATCGGCGGCAGCGACCGCGTTGTTGGTGTCGACGGCATGCAACAGCATCATCAAGGACCGTTGAGTCGTCTGGTCCAGCCGGCCGATCGAACCGAAGTCCAGCATCCCCAGGCCGCCATGTTCATCGACAACGATGTTTCCCGGGTGCAGATCGGCGTGAAACACTCCGGCCACCATGATCTGATGGAGCACGGCCTTGAATAGTTTTTCAGCAGCGTTCCTGCGCACGTCGCTGCCCAACGAGTTCAGCATCTCTGCTGCTTCCCCGACAGGCGTGCCGGCCAGCCTGCTCATGACCAGCAGCTGGGGTGTCGAATAGTCCGTGCAAGCGGACGGGACGGCAATCTTCCCGCCGTCGTAGGAGGCCATAATCGCGCCAACGATGCGCATATTGTCCAGTTCCACCCGGTAGTCGAGTTCCTCCCCCAACGCGACGGTAAACGCCTCCGCTAAACGATAGACACCCAGTGAATGGCCCCACGGCGTCGCTTTGTTCAGCCAGCGGGCCAGCCGGAGAATGATTTCGATGTCCGATTCGACCTGCGCCCTCGCCCCCGGGCGCTGGATCTTCACCACGACGTCGCCACCGTCGAGCAATCTTGCCAGATGCACCTGGGCGATGGACGCGGAAGCCAGAGGGACTGGGTCAATATGCTCGAAAACCTCGGAAACGGGCCGGGCCAGGCCCGCGGCGATGGCCGGCTCAATATCGTGCCACGGCTCGGGTTCGGCCCGTGTCTGCAACGCGGACAATTCGACGACGAATTCCTCCGGTATCAAATCGGTGCGTGCGGACAGCATCTGCCCGAGTTTGATAAACGTCACGCCGGCCTCGGTGAGCGCCAGAGTGAGGGACCGGGCAACGCGGGTGTGCCCTGCGTGCGGATCGGATCCGCGATGGCCCCGGATGTATGCCCCCAAACCGTGCCTGGCCGCGATGCCAATCACCTGCGTGTACCGTTTGGCCCGGTGGCGCCTGGCCTTCCAGCCCCGCAGCCACACGGATATCCGGGGAAGCGTGCCGGTCGGAACAGCGAGCTCCAGAACGACAAGGGCCGCAACTCCCAGCGCGAATATCCATGCTGCCGCCAAGCCCATGAACAACAGGGCCATTGGCGAGGGAAAGGCCAATACCTGATTCTGCGGAAGTCCGGCATAGTCCAGAACGAAACTGATGTTGGCGCGCAGGCCCAGAATCACCAACAGGCCAATCAGCGCAGAACGGGGCCATCCGATTGGCACACCGAGTACCCTCCGGGCAGCGATAGCGACCAGGAATGCCTCAAGGATGATGAAGATGAAGATGACGGTGTTAATCATGGAAAGTCCCCTTGTCCACCGGCCGAGTCAAATGCGCGGAATGCTCCACAAGGCCGCCCGGTGCCATCGTTGCGACCGCCGTTACACGGGCTGCCGGTCTCCCGTCAAGCACCGGCACGGCAGCGGCGACACCGGCCACAGACGCGAGTAAGGTTCAGGCTCTGACCCCGGTAGCGCCCCGTGCGCGGTGTCGCCATTGACCTCGGTGCTGTGACAGGCACAGGCGGTCACGTGACCCGTTCCGTGGGCATGGCCAGGGTGACCCAGTCGTGCAATCCGCCTCGGTAATACGCCAGAGCGGAGGCCGGATACCCGGTTTCCACCAGCGCCCGGACAGCCGCCGGGGACTGCGGGCACTGCGGGCCGTTGCAGAAGAACACGCTCAGCCTCGAAAGGTCGAGTTGATCCCTGAAATCCAGGATCCGGTCGTGGGGGATGTTGACTGCGCCTGGAATCGTGACCCCGCCCCGGGAATCAGGCACGCGGCCGTCAATCAGGACCGCGCCGCCGCTGATCTGCTCCAGGAGTTCGAGCTCGCCGAGGGTGACCACCCCGGGCGCGCACTGCAGCGGCTGCAGCTCTCCCCAACTCGTGTCCACCACCACCAGATCCGGTTCGCCCCCCACCTCCCGGGGCACGCTGGCCGGATCCTGAGGACGCATTCTCGACATTCGCTTTATTACGGCTGGTTCGACTCCCATGCTCCCACCCTAACGCCGCCGGGCGCGCCGCCGCGGTAGCATTCCACCCCGGCGTCGGCGGTGGAAACCTTTCGAGGCATAAACGATCGTTCGCAAGACACTCCAGGGCATGTCTGAAAAGGCGCGGAAACACAGAGCTCATTTTGTAATATTTGCCGTGTACTCGCCTATGTAACGTTCTACCCGGTTAGAAGCGGTTGGAACATCCACGGGATCATCCAGGAAGGCACCCAGATGACGTTACGGGTCACAAGCTGGAGTCCGAACCCGAGCCGGTTGTGGTCGCCTCGCCGCTTCGCCACCATCTCGCGGTCCAAGTCATCGAGGAAGAAAAACCGCTCCAGCACCGACTGTTCCGGAGCGTCATGCGCATACCGCCCGTACGCCGCCTCTTCGGCAGCCGTTAAATATTCACCAGCCATGCTCTCTCAACGATCGACGCTAGCAATCGTTGCGGTCGGATTGATCCTTAGCGCTACTTTTCCGCGGGGTGGTCCTCGACCCCCTGTCCTGGGAGGACGCTGTCCAGCGCACCCGTGAGGCGCTCGGGGAACAGGGCTTCGGCATACTCACGGAAATCGACGTCCGGGCCACCTTTGAGTCAAAGCTTGGAACCGACGCCGCCGACGCCGTCGGTGACTATGTAATCCTTGGCGCCTGCAACCCCGCCTTGGCCAGCCGCGCCCTCCCGGCCGAACCGGAACTCGGTGCGCTGCTTCCCTGCAACGTCGTTGTCCGACGAAGCAAGAACGCACGCGTAACCACCATCGAAGCCATCGACCCCCAGACAATGGTCGAGCTCAGCGTCAGCCCCGCCGTTCGGGAGGTCGCGGACGACGCTGATGCGCGACTTCGCAAAGCCCTGGCCCGGATCGGTGACGCGAAGGAAATCTCCGCCTGATCAGAGCGTAGGCACTTGCAAAGTGCAGAGAAGTCTTGGCATCAAGCTCCGGGAAATCCTTCGACCCTGCGAAGTCGCGGTCGTCGAACGCCACACCCGCCGCGGTCTTATACGGCTCGGCGTCCTTGGAAACGTAGGTCTTGCGGGCGCCCTCTTCGTAGCCGATCACGTCCGCGGTGTGGTTGGTGATGATGTCGAAGTACACCTTAATGCCACGCGAGTGGGCTTCGTCGATGAGGGCCTTCAACTCGTCGTTGGTTCCCAGATGGGGGTCGATCTGGGTGAAGTCGGTGATCCAGTAGCCGTGATAGCCGGCCGAATTGTCCTCGGGCTGCACCGCCTTGTTCTTGAAGCTGGGCGTGAGCCAGATGGACGTGGTGCCGAGGCCCTGGATGTAGTCGATCTTGTCGAGCAGCCCGGCCAGGTCGCCGCCGTTGTAGAAGCCCTTTTTCGTCGGGTTGAAGCCGGACACTATGGGGTCGCTGCCCAGGCCGCCGTAGTCATTGCTTGTGTCACCGTTGCTGAAGCGGTCGGCCATCACAAAGTAGAAATTCTCGTCCGTCACCGGGGCTCGGAGGGAGTGATGGGCCGACGACGACCCCGGGTCTTTCGGGCCCGGCGCCGCGTGCGCCGGGAGGACGGAAATGGAAGCGACCAGGGCTGCGGCGAGCAGTCCCAGCCATGTTGTCAGCGGGTTGTTGAGGCGTTGTCTGCGGGTGCGTGTGTTCACGTCAGGAGACCTTCCTGGTAGCGGCGTTGCTGTACAGGCTGCTGTGGAGTTGCGAGTGGGGCGGCATCAGTTGGCGGTCAGATACGCGGTCGCGAGGGCAGTCGAGGAACGATCGCCAGGTGAACCACGGCACACTGTAAGCGCTTGCACTGAATAAATCCAGTCTTTTTAGATAGGCGGCCAGGGCTACCTTCGCGTACATTCAGAGGCGGGCGACGGCGCTCGGCGCCCATCGGATTGCGGAAGGTGTACCCATGTCAGCCACTGAATTGGATGTTGAGTCCCTTGCTGGGATCGCTGAGCGGCTTCGCTCGGCCGGGTGCGTCTTTGCGGAGGAGGAAGCCCGGCTTCTCCTCGCCGCGGTGTCCGGCCCGGCCGAAATCGCTGCGGCGGTGGACCGGCGCGTTGCCGGGTACCCGCTGGAGCACATCCTGGGCCGGGCCGCGTTCTGCGGACTCCGGATTGAGCTCGATGCTGGGGTTTTTGTTCCGCGCCGCCGCACCGGGCTCTTGGTGAGTGAGGCCGCAGCCCTGCTCTCGGCGGACCCGAAGCGGAAGCACCGGGAGAGTTCGGAGCCCGCCGTTGTTGTGGACCTGTGTTGCGGGTCCGGTGCGGTGGGGGCCGCCATCGCCTTCTGGATTCGGGGGCTGGAACTCCATGCGGCGGACATTGACCATGCCGCGGTGGCCTGCGCCCGCCGGAACATTGGCCGCGTCGGTGGCGAGGTCCACCAGGGCGACCTGTTCGATGCGCTACCGCGCGCCATCAAGGGACGGATCCGTGTTCTGGCTGTCAACGCACCCTATGTCCCCACCGGTGCAATAGATTCCATGCCCCACGAAGCACGTGAGCATGAACCGTTTTGGTCGCTCGACGGCGGCGCTGACGGACTCGAATTCCACCGCCGCATCGCTGCCGAGGCCAACGAATGGCTGCGGCCCGGCGGGAATCTCATCATCGAAACCAGCGAGCGGCAGGCCGCAGGGACGGCGTCGATCCTGGCGAGTGCGGGCTTCGCGGTCCGGACCGTCCGCTCGGAAGAACTGGACGGCACCGTTGTAGTCGGCCGGGCCCGACTTTAGTAGTGGGTGGATGACTGCCGTTAAGTCCGGCGAGAACCGAATCTGCTCGTAGCAGTAGTCCAGGATCATTTTTAAGATGAAAGGGAGCAGTTCAAAAAGCAAGCTCCCTTTTCAATCTCGGGACCCTAGGACTTTGATTTTCCCCTGCGGATCTCGAAGAACTTACCTGAGTCCAGAGCGCCCGGCTTGGCCTTGTTGGCTTTGGACCACCGTGGGACTAGCAGATGTAGGTTGAGACGTACCCCAAGACCGCAGCGTACGATCCGGCAATACCCGCCAGGATGCCTACCTGAGCGCCTGTAAGTAGGAATCCAGCAATCACCACGCTTCCGCCGCCAGTTACCGCGGCCAGCACAAATAGGGCACCCGCGCCCAGGATGCGAGTCCTCCCGATCGATTCAAGATGTGGGGATGTTGAAAATGATCAAGAAAACTTCAAAAATTGCTATGGGATCAGCACTGTGCCTTGGACTCCCTGTGGGAGGTGCAGGCGTAGCCAACGCTGCTCCGGCTTCTGCTGCATCCCCGTGCACCAAGCCTTCAGTCTTGCACGACCTGTGACGCTGGAGTCAAATGACTTTATTCAACTAGTCACGCCTGAAGGGTGGCGAAACCGGCCCTGCTGGTGCCCCCTTCAGGCACGGGTCGCATGCGATCACGCCCTTAGTCAGACGATGGTCCCCGCTCTGCTTGTTGGCATAGAACAGGGACTTTCCGGAAACACCTAGTGGGATCCTGAACGATTCGGATGTGGTCAGGCAGTGCGAGAAGTAGCGTCTTTGTCTGGCTCGCGCGGTGATCCATGGCCGGGTGGTTGCGGCGCCGGCAGCGTTCACCGAGGCCATCGCCGCAGCCAGAACAGCGGCGGTATTGCCGCCGTCGCCCCAAAGACTTCAAACCCGGTTACGGCTGGTCCGTTGCATCGGTCAGCGGCCTGATCAAGGGAAATCAGGGCAATCAGGTTTACCAGATTCCCGCCGACGTTGACCTGTCGAAGTACCCGTCAGTTGACCTGTGGTGCGTTCAGTTCAGCGTGTCATTCGGTGCTGCCGAGCTGGTCACCTGAGACGGCATCTGGCAATAACCTGAGGCGTGGCTGGCCGCCGCGTCCCCCAAGGAGCGCGGCGGCCAGCAACGACCATTTTTAGCACAATTTCAACGTGGCTTCCGTGTCACACGGCGAATCCTGCGTAACGTCCCGGCAACGATCCCCGATCATTCCCGTCGGGGGTCAACGTTCGTGGCTGCGCCGGCAGCAGTGGCGCCGCCTTCACCGGACCAGTCCTGGCCCTGGTTGTCATTGAACGCGGGGTCTGACTCAACGTCCGATGTCCCCAGGTTCACCGTTTCCGGGTGCGTGCTGTGGGCGGGGACGTGATCGCCCACAGCGGCACTGCCAACCGCAGCGGTGCCGGGGGCACCCACCGAGGCGCCGGCGTCGGACGTTTTGGACTTGCTGGTGCCGGACGCGGCGTCGGGGTGGATGGCCGAGCCGATGACTGTGCCCGCCCGGCGCGCGGCCTCACCGAGCTGGTCCGCCACCTCGGGAGCCTTCTCCTTGATGGCCGAAGTGGCGGCACTGACCTTGTCCTGGACCGGCTTACTGTCCCAGATGCTCGCCGCCCTGGCCTTGAGCTTGTCGTACGCTGCCCGGCCGGACCGCGATCCCAGGACGTAACCTGCCGCGATTCCAATACCTAAAAGAAGTTTTGATTTCATAGTGAACTCCTGCTCGTTGAGAAGGTGTCAGTCCCCGATCAGCTTGGCCGGGGGAATGAAAACCGGCCCCAGGATGTTGTCCCAGGGCCGGTTTTCATGCCGGTGACGAAGCTAGCTGCGGACGCTCCGCTTCGTGACCATGCTGTAAACCAGCAGCACGATGATCGAGCCTGCGATCGCGAGCAGCCAGGTCTGCAGCGAGAAGAACTCCTGCAGGCCGGTACCGAAAATCATTCCGCCGAGCCAGCCGCCGAGGAACGCACCGACAACGCCCAGAATGAGGGTGATGATCCAGCCGCCACCCTGCTTGCCCGGAAGGATCGCCTTAGCGATCGCGCCGGCAATAAGGCCAAGAATCAAAAATGCAAAGAAACCCATTTTGTCGTTCCTTCTTCCTACATCAGGGAGGTCCCCGGATCCCGGGTACGCTTCAATCCCTCTGCCCCAATACTAATCATGCTTAGTTTATTTTCGCCACTCCGAATCTCCATGGAAAGCCTGTTCGGGCCCGCTCAGTGGCCTGTCGCGTCCGAATCGTTTCCGGCGCCGGGCCCCTCGTCCAGGATGGCAAGTTCCGCGAGATCCTGCCGATCCAGGGAGAAATCGAAGATGTCCAGGTTTTCCCGCATCCGCTCGGGATCGCCTGATTTTGGAATGACTACAAGTCCTTGCTGAATATGCCAGCGCAGCACCAGTTGGGCGGGCGTTTTATCGTACTTTTCTCCGAGTTGGGCCAGAAGTGGAGCACCCAGGAGTCTGGCTCCGGAGCCGCCCAGCGGACTGTACGATTCGGTGACGATTCCGTGCCGGGCATTGAACTCGCGGTCGGCCACGCGGGTGATCGCCGGGCTCAGCTGGATCTGGTTCACGGCCGGCACCACGCCGGTTTCGGCCAGCAGCCGTTCCAGGTGGGCCGGTTTGAAGTTGGAGACGCCGATGGACCGGACTTTGCCCTCCGCCTGCAGCCGCTCAAACGTCCTCCACGTCGAGACGAAATCATCACGCGCAGGGAGCGGCCAGTGGATCAGCAGCAGGTCCACGTAGTCCAGCCCCATGCGTATCAGCGACCCCTCCAGCCCCGCCACCGCGCGGTCCTGGCCTTGAAACTGGCCGTCCAGCTTGGTGGTGACGAAGATTTTGCCCCGGTCCACCCCGCTGGCGCGGATGCCGTTCCCAACACCTTCCTCATTGCCGTACTTCACTGCCGTATCGATGTGCCGGTATCCGGCTTCCAGGGCATGTACGACGGCGGCAGTCACCTGTTCGTCGTCCAGCGGCCAGGTGCCGAGCCCCAGCTGCGGGATGCCGTGGCCGTCATTGAGCGTGATGAGCGGTGAGAGAGTCATTTCAACAGTCTGCCGTGCTTTCGCCTTCCTAGCCTTCGAACGCCCGTAGAATATTTCCGGCCTGGTGGTCGAGTACTGTTCGCGCTACGTCGGATACCTGATCCGGCTTCTTTTGCTGGTCCAGGAACTTCACAAAGCGCTGGATGGCCTGTGCCGCCTGGGAGGCATCGCCGTCGTCCACTGCCTTCGCCGCCTGCTGAACACTCGCTGCCAGCTGCTTCGCGACCGGGCCCGCTAGATCGCCGGCCTCAACCAGGTCCTCCAATGCCTGCTGTATGGCCTTCACGCTGCCCGGGAGCCAAGCCGCTCGCAGCGGCACATCACCGAAGTGCATGTCCGAGGCCAGATAGAAGTCCGTGTACGAGGGCTGGTTGTACGTGGTGTTCTGCCGGGCCACCTCGGCGAGGTACTGCGGATCGTGCATAAGCGTGTAGAGCTTGTGGTTGGTCACTTCGGTGCTCAGGTACATCCGGAGCGCCGAGCTGTCCGCCGTCCGGACCAGCATTTCCTCCCGACAGTCACCCACCACGTCTGCAACGAGGCTCGGCGTGCCCTTGGTGCCGTTGTTGGTGCGCGTGTCCGTGGCGGTGAGCGGCCGGCCGCGCTTCCAGTCATCGATGGTGGGGGTCTGGTCCCCGGAGCCGTTGATGATCTGGGTTGTCATGTCGGCAGCCCATCTGATGCTCATGTTGGTGCCCGGCGAGGTCGCGGAGAGCTTGTCTCCGTCGGCCGACTGCATGCCAATGGCCCAGTTTTCGATGCCGGGGCGGGCCGGATCAATGTCCGTGACGTGCATGGCATCGCCGTGGCCCAGCCGGGCCTCCTCTCCCGGGGTGGCGCTGCCGGCCGGCATGGTGTCGGACGAGCTGTACAGCAGCGAACCGTCGTCGTCGATGGTGGCCGAGCCGTACACAATTTCCTGCTTGCCGTCACCGTCCACGTCGGAGGCGCTGAGGGAGTGGAAGCCCTGCGTGGTGAGGGTGCCGAACTCGGGGTCCGTGCCGTCCCGGCCGTGCGGGCTGTCCTTGAAGGGGTTGGTCATGGGCGCCCAGCCCGAGTCCACGTTCCACACCGGGGAGAGGTTGGCGCCGTCCCAGGTTGTAGGCGGCAAGTGTGCTGCGCGTGTAATAGCCGCGGGCAAACACGGCGGCGGGCTTCTTGCCATCCAAATATGCGACGCCGGCCAGGAACCTGTCTACGCGGTTGCCGGGTTCGATTCGGGGCCGGAAACGATGAAGCCCTCAAAGGCCCGCAACACGTTCCGGGCACTCCGGGCGGGCGCGTAGACATCCATGAAGTAGCCCGTCACCGCTTCGGCATCTGGCCGGGACAGCGGGTACTGGTACTGCGGGGCGATGCCGAAGGCTTCTTCCAGGGTGGCGGGCCAGTTGCCGGCCCTGACCTCGGGGTGGTCGCGCCAGCCCAGGAACGTGTCCACCATGTGCTGGTAGTAGTCGGCGGCGCTCATCCGTAATCGTCGGAGTTGGAATGGCCGGCGTCGAGGTCCTTCTGCAGCAGCGAGATGAAGGACTCTGCGCCCACGGAGCCGTCCGGATTGTAGGAGATGGTCTTGGTGCCCGGGGCTGTCTTGAACATCATTGGCGAACGTCCGTCGCCGTCGAAAATCGTTCACCAGCATCTGCGTGTAGTGGGCGCCGGACCGGATGTTGACGCCCAGGTCGATCCGGTGGAGCAGCGTGCCGTCGGCCTTGTAGGTGTCCACGTAGGTGTTGCCCGTGTAGTCGACCTGGGAGACGTCCTTGGAGTTGCCGCCCCACGAGGTGGCAGTGGCGCTCCGGTCCAGTTCAACGCCGCGACGACGGCACGCACGTCATATGCCGACGACGCGGTTCCGGCGGCGTCAAGGTAGTTCGTGCTGTCTGTGACTGTTGCGAGCTTCTGGCCGTCGCGGTACAAATTGAAGTCGGTGCCGGTGAGGCCTGTGGCGGACGAGCCGGTTGCTTCGTGGCCGAAGAGGCGCCAGCTCAGGAAGACGCCCTCGGATGTGCCGGCAGCACCCCCCCGAGGTCCAAGTAATCCAGCTGTATGCCCGCATTGGCGGGCTTCGCGGAAGGCCCGACGGCGGCTGCCGGGGTGGTGAGGCAACCCACGGTCAGGGCAAGGCCCGCAGCTGTGGCCACCGAAAACGGCGCACGGATATCCTGCTCGGATTCATCAGTGAATCCTTTCAATTTTGGATTGGGAAAACGCTTCCCCAGTAACCTAGTGGGGATATGCGCCACAAATCAACCCTTGCGCCCGGCGAAAATCCCGAGTATTTAGAACGTTGTAAATGGCATGGCCGGGGCCGCGCCGTCAGTCCGCGGCCCTTCGCGCCCACTTGATCAGCCGATCACTCAGATCCATAAACGACTGGTCCACCACCTGAAGTTCCGGGTGGCTGTCATGCCAGTCAACGATCTCCCGGGTCCCGTCCGCGAACGGGATGGTAGCGGCAAAGCCAGGCACCAGGGCTTTGATCTTGGCGTTGTCGAACACCACCGAGTGGGCGCGGTCGCCCAGGAGGCTTGGACCCAGATGGGGGCTATGTCCGGCGCCGTGCGCGGCGATGGTTTCCGAAGATATGTGGACCAACTCGGGTTCGGCAACCCCGGCCGCCCGCGCAAACAGGCCGTAGATCTGGTTCCAGGGCAGGTACTCATCCGACGTGATGGTGTAGCTCTCGCCCACCGCCTGCGGCCTGCCGAGCAGTCCCACGAAGGCTTTCGCGAAGTCCCTGGCGTGCGTCACGGTCCAGAGCGAGGTGCCATCGCCGTGCACCATGATGGGCTGACCGGTGCGCATCCGGTGGATGTCTGTCCAGCCGCCCACCAGGCCCACCCTCGTGCGGTCGTACGTATGTGAGGGACGCACCACGGTGACCGGAAAATCATCTGCCCGGTACGCCTCGAACAAGAGGTCCTCGCACGCGATCTTGTCTCGTGAATACTGCCAGAACGGATTTTTCAGCGGAGTGGATTCCAGGATCGGCAGCCGGGTGGGCGGCTTCTGGTAGGCCGACGCGGTGCTGATGAACACGTACTGGCCGGTCCGGCCCCGGAACAGTTCCATGCCGGAGCGCGCCTGATCTGGAGTGAAGGCAATAAAGTCCGCAACGGCGTCGAACTCCCTGCCCTGCAGCACCGCCCGCACAGCGTCCTGGTCGCGGATGTCCGCGTGCAGGACCTCCGCGCCGTCCGGTACCGGCTTGCCTGATTGGCCGCGGTTGAGGATGGTCACCCGGTGTCCCAGTACGACGGCGCGTTCCGCCGCTGCGGCGCTGATTACCCCGGTGCCGCCCAGGAAGAGGATGCTCCGTGGTGCCACGGTGTCGGCCGCGGAATCCAATGGCTTCACCATGCGTAGTCTTCCGGTGCCGGCCGGTGGCCCGGGAAGATGTCGTCGAGCCGCTTGAGCGCGTCGGCGTCGAGCGTGACCTCCAACGCCCGGATGCCGGCGTCAAGCTGTTCCTGCGTGCGCGGCCCCACGATCGGTGCGGTGACAGCAGGCTGGTGAAGCAGCCACGCGAGCGCGATGTCGCCGGGTTCGTGCCCCAGCCCGTCCGCGAGATCCTCGAACTGCTGGATCTGGTCCCGGTGCTGCTTGAGCGTTTCTGCGGCGCGCCCTTCGGTGCGCCGGACGCCCGCGCGTTCCTTCTTCAGGACGCCGCCCAGCAGCCCGCCCTGGAGCGGCGACCACGGGATCAGGCCCAGGCCGTACTGCTGTGCGGCGGGGATGACCTCCAGCTCCACCTCGCGGCGGAACAGGTTGTAGATGGACTGCTCGCTGACCAGCCCGGTGTAGTTCCGGCGGCGGGCGGCTTCCTGTGCCTGGGCGATGTGCCAGCCCGCGAAGTTGCTGCTGCCCGAGTAGAGGATCTTGCCCTGCTGGACGGCCACTTCGATGGCCTGCCAGATCTCGTCCCAGGGCGTGTCCCTGTCAATGTGATGGAACTGGTACACGTCGATGTAGTCCGTCTGGAGGCGCTTCAGGCTGGCGTCCAGGGCGCGCCGGATGTTCAGCGCGGACAGCTTGGACTCGTTGGGGCGGTCAGTCATGGTGCCGTACAGCTTTGTAGCCAGGACGGTCCGTTCGCGCCGCTCGCCGCCCTTCGCGAACCAGCGGCCAATGATTTCCTCGGTCCAGCCCCGGTGCCCGCTGCCGCCATAGACGTTGGCTGTGTCGAAGAAGTTAATGCCGGCGTCCAGGGCGGAATCCATGATGCGGTGCGCGTCAGCCTCGTCGGTGTGCGGGCCGAAGTTCATGGTGCCCAGGCAAAGCCGGGAAACTTTCAGGCCCGAACGGCCCAGGTGCGTGTACTGCATACGGAGGGATCCTTCGCTGGTGGTTGGACGTGGCGGAACGCGGTGACCGAGCCTTCCGGAATCGGTGCCGGCAGGCTCGGTCAGCGTTGGCTACAGCTGTGTGAAAGCGGCGACGGCGGGATCGGAACCGATGCGCGCGCCCCGCTCAAGGGCGGTGATGGAGGCGAGCTCGTCGTTGGTCAAGGTCAGGGAAGCGGCCGCGAAGTTTTCGCGGATACGGGACGGGTTAACCGACTTGGGGATGACGATGGTGCCGGCGGCCAGGTGCCAGGCCAGGACCACCTGCGCCGTGGTGGCGTCGTGTGCCTTCGCAACGGCGGTGACGGCGTTTCCGTTGAGGTCCCCACCCTGGCCCAGCGGGCTGTAGGCCTCCACCGCAATCCCGAGGGCACGGCTTTTGGCGGCTAGTTTGACCTGCTGGTAGCTGGGGTGCAGTTCAATCTGGTTCACGGCGGGTACGACGTCCGCGGACTCGAGCAGGGTGTCCAGGTGGTCGGAGAGGAAGTTCGAGACGCCGATGGCACGGATCGCCTTGGCGGCATACAGGGCCTCCAGTTCCTTCCAAGCCTGGACGTAGAGGCCCTGTGACGGGACCGGCCAGTGGATGAGGTAGAGGTCCACGAAGTCAAGACCCAGCGCCTCGCGGGTGTCCTGGAATGCGTCCCAGGCCCGGCCCTGATCGCCGTTGCGGAGCTTGGTGGTCACGAAGATTTCCTCGCGCGGAATACCCGAGGCTGCGATGGCAGCGCCCACACCTGCTTCGTTGCGGTATCCGGCCGCGGTGTCGATGTGGCGGTAGCCGGCTGCCAGGGCATCCTCAACGATCCGCTGGGTGTCTTCCGGCGGAACCTGGAAAACGCCGAAGCCGAGCTGGGGGATAGTGACGCCGTTGTTCAGCGAGATTTCTGACATGGGTACTCCTCGTACTGCTGAAGGATGGTTCCTGGCTCGGGATGTCCGGCAGGAAACCGCTTTCGGGAACTGCTCCGGTACGAGCCTATGCACTTTCGCGCCGATAGTCAGTCCTTGACCGTGTCCCTGTTTTTCCTAGGACCGGCAGTCCTGCCTTCGTTGTAGGAAGTGCCTGGCAGGGCCGTGCCGAATGGCTGAACAGTGATGGCCGCGCCCAAAGGACGCGGCCATCACTGTTCAGACCTTGGAAGGGTCAGCCTTCGTGCCGGAAACCGAGCTTGATCCGCACCTGCCAGTCGGCAACCTTGCCGTCTTCGAGGTGGCCCCGGATTTCCTTGACCTCGAACCAGTCAAGGTTGCGCAGGGTCTTTGCGGCCTCGGTGATCCCGTTCCGGACGGCCGCGTCCACGCCTTCTTCGGAGGTGCCGACAATTTCAGTAATGCTGTACGTGTGGTTGGACAACTTCGCTCCTCGTGATCGCCTTCGATTCCCGGTTGCGGGCCGTCCTTGAACACTAGTGGCACTTCTCAGGCGTGGCCAGACCCAATACTACGGAGTGGACGCTGGTCAGGGAGCTTCGAGGACCAGGGTCTTGAGGTCATCCAGGGTCTGCTGCATGTGCAGGTCCATGGCTTCCCGCGACCGGCTCGGATCGCGCGATTCCAGCGCCTCGGCAATGTTCTGGTGGTGCCCGATGGCGTGCTCCTGGATGGTAGGCACGGCCGATGTTTCGGCCCGACGCTTTTCCAGAACCCGGTGCAGCGGCGCGAAAAGGACCGCCACAAAAACGTTCTCCGAGGCGCGCAGGATCAGGTCGTGGAATGCCAGATCAGCCTCCACGAAGGCGGCAATGTCGTTGACCTCATGGGCGGCCCGCATCGCCGCCACATGGCCGAACAGCGTCTGGATGTCGGCGTCGCTGATCCGTGCCGCCGCGAGTTCGCACGCCCCGGTTTCGAGCATTCGGCGCAGTTCAATGAGCTGCACGGAGGCGGCGGCTTCGTTCTGTCCCTCTGACGCGGCGCGCAGGACAGCTTCCAGCGAAGCCCAACGGTTCAACGGGTTAACGAACGTGCCGCGGCCGCGTTCCACGCTGAGGATCCGCTGCGCTTCCAGGGTTTTCATGGCCTCGCGCACCGTCATCCGGCTCACCTCGTGCCTGGCGCTGAGTTCCAGCTCGCCGGGCACGCTGGATCCGGGTGGAAAGTCCCCGGCAATGATCCGGTCCAGGAGTTCGTCGGCAACAACGCCCACCAGTGATTTCCGTGCCATATGTCCCCCTTGCGGCGTCGCCAGATATGTCTGACAAGTCTACTTGCGCGTTTCTATGTCCTGTGCCACACTATTTGAAATGTTAGATGTCAGACATCTTACAGTTACCTCGATACTTAGATTTCCACACAACGGAGTGCACTGTGACGCTTGAAGCAGACATCCTGGCCGCCTTCCCGGCCGAAGTCCGGATTCCCGCCCGCCTGGTTGCCGACGCCGTCGCCGCGTCCAGCGCGGAGACCCCCCGGATGCTCGTAGTGCTCGACGACGACCCCACCGGAACGCAGTCCGTTGCGGATCTGCCCGTGCTTACCCGCTGGGAAGTGGAGGACTTCATCTGGGCCTTTGGCCAGGCGAAGCCCGCCGTGTACGTGCTGACCAACACCCGCAGCCTGGACCCCGCAGAAGCCGCAGCCCGCAACGAGGAAGTGGTCCGCAACGCACTGGCCGCCGCCGGTTCCGCAGATGCCAGTGCCGGTTCCAGCCTGCGGCTGGGGTTCGTGAGCCGCAGCGACTCCACCCTCCGTGGCCACTACCCGCTGGAGCCCGACGTCATTGCGGCCACTGTTGCTGACGTCAGCGGAGAAGCCACCGACGGCGTTGTGCTGGTTCCGGCATTCCCCGATGCCGGCCGCGTGACCATCGGCGGCGTGCACTACATGCGCGGCACCGGGGACGACGCCGGCAAGCTCACCCCCGTGGCCGAGACCGAATTCGCCAAGGACGCCAGCTTCGGCTTCGCCAACTCGGACATGACCAAATACGTGGAAGAGAAGTCACAGGGCCGCTTCGCCGCCGAATCCGTGATTGTCCTGGACCTGAACATCATCCGCGCCTCTGCCGATCCGCAGATCACCGCCGAGGCCATCGCCGACGCCATCGAGCCTGCCACCAACTCCACGCCGATCGTCGCTGACATTGTCACCGAAAACGATCTCCGCGCCCTGTCCCTGGGCCTGGAAGAAGCCGAACGCCGCGGCAAGAAGCTCCTCTACCGCGTGGGACCGCCGTTTGTCCGTGCCCGGATCGGCCAGGAAATCCGCACCGCGCTCACCGGCGCTGAAGCCTACGCCGGCAACAACCCGTCCGAGGCCGGCGGCCTGATCGTGGTGGGCTCCCACGTGGGCGTCACCACCCGCCAGCTCAAGGCCCTCACCGAACAGCACGGCGCAGCGCGCATTGTGGAGATTGACGTCGAGAAGCTGCTCAACGACGCCGGGGCGGCACACCTCGACCAGACCGTTGACACCGTCGTGGAGGCGCTCCACGGGGGAGACGTCATCGTCCACACCAGCCGCCTGTTGATCAAGACCGACGACGCCGCAGCGAGCCTGCGGATCGCGCGCACGGTGTCCGCCGCCGTCGTCGCCGTGGTGAACCGGACCCTCAAAACCTTCCCGCCGCGGTTCGTCATCGCCAAGGGCGGCATCACGTCCTCCGACGTCGCCGCCCACGGCCTGGAAATCCGCCACGCCATTGTCCGCGGTCCCATGCTGCCGGGCATCGTCTCGCTCTGGGAGCCGGTGGACGGCCCCGCCAAGGGCATCCCGTACATCGTGTTCGCCGGCAACGTGGGCGACGACCAGTCCCTCGCCGACGTCACCCGCAAGCTCAGCAGCACCTTCTAATCCCGCCAGTATTCAAGGAAGAACACCATGACCAGCAACTACACCATCACCGTCCTGGGCCTCGGCGCCATGGGCCTGCCCATGGCCACCCGGCTGGCCAGCGAGCTCACCGTTCACGGCTTCGACATCGCCGAGCCGCGCCTGAAGCTCGCCGAAGAAGCCGGCATCCGCACCTTCGCCTCCGCCAGGGAAGCCTCCAAGGGCGCCGATGCACTGCTCCTCGCGGTCCGCAACGGCGAGCAGCTCAACGACGTCCTCTTCGGCGAGAACGGCGTGGCCTCCGTACTCGAGCCGGGTGCCGTCGTCATCCTCGGCAGCACGGTGGGCACCGAAGCCATCCCCGCCACCGTGGCACGCCTCGCCGAATACGGCGTTGAGCTCGTGGACGCGCCGCTGTCCGGCGGCCCCAAGCGCGCCGGTGAAGGCGACCTGCTGATCGTCGTCGGCGCTTCCCCCGAGGCCCAGGAGAAGGCCCGCCCTGCCCTCGAACTGCTAGCTTCCACGCTCACCGTGGTGGGCGACAAGCCCGGCGACGGCCAGGCCCTCAAGACCGTCAACCAGCTCCTCTGCGGCATCCATATCGCGGCCGCCGCCGAGGCCATGGCCCTCGCCGACGCGCTCGGCCTGGACCAGGCCAAGACCCTCGCAGCCCTCGAAGCCGGCGCGGCAGGTTCGTTTATGCTTTCCAACCGCGGCCCGCGCATCCTCGAGGCCTACACCGAGGAAGGCGCAGAGGTCCTGTCCCGCCTGGACATCTTCGTCAAGGACATGGGCATCGTGGGCAAGGCCACCCGCGCCGCCGGCCTGGCAGCCCCCGTTGCCGCCGCCGCCGAGCAGCTGTACCTCCTGGGCCAGGCCCAGGGCCTCGCCGCCGCCGACGATTCCGCAGTCATCAAGGTTGTCGCGCCCACCAAGCGCACCGCCTAGGCACCACCACTTCACCACCGCTAAAGCGCCCCCAAAAAACGTACGACGACGGCGGTCACCCCTCCGCCGTCGTCGTATCTTCCAGCGTTCACAAAGCACAAGAAACAGCGCCCGCCAGCCCGTCTTCTGGAAGACTGGCTTGTCGAAGGAGACACCGCAATGAACCCCCTGACTAACTCGCTGATGGTGCGGGCGGCCGACGCCCCCGCCATCAAACCCGCGGTGGAGCTGGGTACTCCGCTGCTCCTCACCATCGCGGCGATCGGCATCGCCGTCCTGCTGGTGATGATCATCCGATTGAAGATCCAGGCCTTTGTGGCCCTGCTGACCGTAAGCATCGCAGTGGCCGTGGCCTCGCAGATCCCGCTGAAGGACGTCTTCACCGTCGTCGCCACCGGTGTGGGCGGAACCATGGGCAAGGTGGCCCTGCTGATCGCGCTCGGCGCCGTCCTGGGCCGGATGATCGAGGTTTCCGGCGGCGTCCAGTCGCTGGCCGCGCACTTCACCGGGAAGCTTGGCGCCAAGCGCGTAGCGGTGGCGCTCACCGCCGTCGGCTTCCTGGTGGCCATCCCCGTGTTCTTCGAGGTGGGCATCATTGTGCTCGTCCCGATCGTCTACGCCTTTGCGAAGATCGCCAACGTGCACCCGGTCAAGTTCGGCCTGCCGATGGCCGGCATTATGCTCTCCATCCACGTCGCCGTGCCGCCGCACCCGGGCATCGTGGCAGGCGCCGGAGTGTTCGGCGCCGACATCGGGCTCATCACGCTGATCTCGCTGCTCATCTGCGTCCCGCTCGGATTCCTGTCCTATTGGGTTGCCAGCATCATGAACCGCAAGGAGTACGAGCTCCTCCCCGGCGTCAAGGCCCAGGTGGACGAATTCGGTTCCGACTCCCTGGTCAAGGTCGGCCACCAAGGCCCGGGCGCCGTAGGCATCGCCCCGCCGCGTCCGGCCCTGATCATCTTCCTCATCGCCGCGCCGATCGTGCAGATCCTCATCGGCACCCTGGGCACACTCACCATCCCCAAGGACAACTCCTGGTACGGCCTGGCTGCCTTCATCGGCAACCCATTCTTCGCCCTCCTGGTGGCCGTTGCCCTGTCCTTCTTCCTGCTGGCGGTCCGCCGCAACTGGTCCCTGAAGGAAACCGGCGAGATCTTCGAAGGCGCCCTGCCTCCCATCGCGTCCATCCTGATGGTTGTCGCGGCCGGCGGCGTGTTCGGTGAGGTCCTGCGGACCTCCGGCATCGGTGCCGCACTGTCCCAGACGCTGGACCACCTGGGCCTGCCGGTCATTGTGCTCGGCTTCGTGATCTCCCTGGCCCTGCGTGCAGCCCAGGGTTCGGCAACCGTCGCCATCGTCACCACCACCGGCCTGCTGACCTCCGCCGTGATGGAAGGCGGCTACTCGCCGGCCCAGATCGCCGTCATCGTCATCGCCATCGGCTTCGGCTCGCTGGGCCTGTCCCACGTGACCGACGCCGGCTTCTGGACCGTGGTGCGCTACTACGGCCTCACCGTCTCGGACGGCCTCAAGACCTGGACCGTCCTCACCACCGTCCTCGGCGTGGCCGGCTTCATCCTGACCTACGTGGCCTGGATCCTCGTGGGAGGCCTGAGCGTCTGATGCGCACCCGACTCGACCACCTGGTCACCGCCGCCCTCCAGCAGGGCTCGGCCGTTCCCGCCTTCACCTGCTACGACTTCACCACAGCGCTGGCTGTTGTGGGCGCTGCCGAGGACGCGGGCCGCGGGGTCATCCTGCTGGTGGCCCCCAAAACGGCTGGCACGTCCAACGGCCTCCGGCTGATCGCCGCGCTCCGCGGGCTGGCAGACGCCGCATCCGTTCCGGTGGTGGTCCAGCTGGACCACGCGACGGACCTCAAAGTGATGGCCGACGCCGTCGCCGCGGGGGCGGATTCGGTCCTCGCGGACGGCTCGTCCCTTCCGTATGAGGACAACATTGCGCTGGTCCGTGAGGCACGCTCTGTGCTGGGAGCCGGCGTCGTGCTTGAAGCGGAACTCGGCGGCCTGGCCGGCGACGAGGACCGCGCCTTCGGTGCCGACGAAGCCGGTGTGGCAGTGGCCGGCCTGACGGACTCTGCCCAGGTGGAGGACTTTGTGGCCCGGGCCGGCGCGGAACTCCTGGCTGTTGCGGTGGGCAACGTCCACGGCAAGTACAAGGGCGAGCCGCAGCTGCGCTGGGACGTCCTGCAGGACATTGCCGTGCGGACCCACATCCCGCTGGTGCTCCACGGCGCGTCCGGCATTCCGGTGGGGGAGCTGGTCAAGGCCGCCGCGATGAACGTGGGCAAAGTGAACTTCAATACCGAGCTCCGCACCGGCGTGCTGTCCGCGCTCCAGGAACAGCTGCCGGCGCACCGGGCCGACGGCGAGAACCTCCAGGGCTTGCTGGGCCGCTGGAACACCTCGGCCAGGGAATTCGCCACGTCGGCGTTGGGCATGCTCACCCGCTGACGCTCGTCTGAGTTGTGGGGAGGCTAGGATCAGCACATGATCCTGGCCTCCCTGCTTTTTGCCTTCCTCGCCGCGGCGCTCCATGTGTACATCTTCACCATGGAATCCTTCACCTGGACCACGCCGGCCACGTGGAAGCGCTTCGGCCTCGCCTCCCAGGCCGACGCCGAGACCACCAAACCCCTCGCCTACAACCAGGGCTTCTACAACCTGTTCCTGGCCATCGGCGCGATCATCGGGGTGGGCTGCGTGGCGCTTGGCCCCGACGCTTCCGCGCAGCACGTGGTGGGCTGGACGCTGATCTTCAGCTGCTGCGGCTCCATGCTGCTCGCCGCGGCGGTGCTGGCACTCAGCGGGAAAAAGTACCTCCGCGCCGCGGTTCTGCAGGGCACGACGCCGTTGCTCGCCGTCGTGCTGGGGTTGCTGGCCGTTGCTGGCTGACTGACGCTCCTGAGGCGACCACTGCTGAGGCGACGTTGTGCCCGTTTCTGGCCGGAAGCGCATCGCGGGCGGACAATTGAGTCAACAACAGCATCGGCGCTTGTAGGGACTGCACGTGAGTGGTGTGAAGGGGCCAGCCCCGCACAGTGACCAGGCGGTCCGGCGCGACCTCGTGATCGACCTTGTCCGGTTCGTCTGCCTGGCCCTGGTGGTGGTGGGCCACTGCATGATGGTCAGCCCCGTCCTGCAAGGGGACGGCACCGTGACCTCCAAAAATACGCTGGGCGATCAGCCGTGGTTCGAGCCCGTGATCTGGATCTTCATGGTGATGCCGCTGTTCTTCGTGACCGGCGGCACCACCGGCCTCCAGTCCTGGCAGCGGCTGAGAGCCCGCGGCGGTACGGGCGTCGAGTTTGCCCAGGCCCGGCTGCTGCGGCTGGTCCGCCCGGCGGCGGCACTCCTGGCGGTGATGTTCCTGGGCTTTTCGGCGGCGCTCCTGCTCGGGGTGGACCCCCAGGTGGTTCAGTTGATGGCCACCGGGGCCGGCATGCCCCTGTGGTTCCTGGCCGCCTACCTGGCCGCCCAGCTCAACATCCCGCTCCTGGCCCGGTTCCATGAGCGCGCGCCCTGGCTGACCGTTGCGGTCCTGGCGGCCCTCGTGGTGGCCATCGACTGCTTCCGCGGAGCCCTGCCCATCCTCGCCTACGCAAATCTTGTTTTCCTGTGGTGCGCCGTGCAGCAGCTTGGTTTCCTGGTGGCCGACGGGCACGTCGCCAGGCTCACGCGCTCCGGCCTGGTGGGGCTCATCCTGGCAGCCAACCTGGTGCTCGGGCTGGTCACTGGCCTGGGTCTCTACTCCGGAAACATGCTGGTCAACCTCAACCCGCCCAACCTCTGCCTGCTGCTCCTGGGCGTGTCCCAGGCTGCCGCGCTCCAGCTCTTCCGGCCGGCGCTCGGCTGGGTTTCCGGCGTGCGCTGGATCCGCGTGGTGGTCATGGTTGCCGGCCGCCGCTCCATGACCGTGTACCTGTGGCACCTGCCGTTGCTCGCGGCTATGTCCGGGCTCCTGCTCCTCACCGACTTCCCCAAGCCCGGGGCAGGCACCGCCGAATGGTGGTGGGCGCGGCCGCTCGTCCTCCTGGGGGTTGTCGCCCTGCTGCTCCCGGTACTGGCCGCGTTCGGCCACCTTGAGGAACGTCCGACGGCGTCCGTCCACACCCGCGGCCGGCCCGCCGCCGCGGTGGTGACGGCCGCCGTCGTCGTCTTCATTCCGGTGGCGGACGCTGCCCTCAACGGCCTGACGCTGGGCCTGCTCGGAGGCGGTGCAGCATGCTTTGTGTTGGCCGTCCTGCTGCTGGGCCGGATGCCCGAACGTGTCCCCGGCGATGTCGGTGCCGAACGGGTGGACCACGCCGGCAGCCAGAGTGACGGGCCATTGCCAGCGGGGCCAAGTAGTGCCAATGTCGAACCATGACTGAGAACATGATTTCCACAGAGGACAAGTTCAGCCCCGACGTCTCGCTGTCCAGGGATGACGTGCACCACCGCTACGAGCTGCGGGTGGGCGGAAAGATCGCCGTCCAGTCCTTCTTCCGGGACCTGCCCGGACACGTGGATTTCCTCCACACCGACACCGCTGAGGATTTCAAGGGCCAGGGACTGGGCAAGGTCTTGGCTCACTTCGCGCTCGACGACGTGGTGGCTTCGGGTAAGCGCATCATCCCGCATTGCCCGTTCATTTCCAGCTACCTCCGCGCCCATGAGGGGGGCTACGAACAGCACATCGACTGGCCGGACAACTAGCGCAAACGGTCATTTAAGCCCCCGGAAACTCCCTCCGGAGGGCCTCAAGTGTCCGTTCGCGCGGAGTATTTTGCACCCGATTCGCGATCGGGGCAAGTCAATGAAGCGCCCGCGACCTGAAGAACGCCCGTATTCCCGCGGCTTAAGATAAATAAGTCACTAAAGTTTGACGAAAAGGTTCACCTAAGTAAGGCTTACCTTGCTAAAGACAACCCCAACGTCGAACTAAGGATGACCACTGTGCCGCTGCTGCCCCGTGTTGATGAGATGTACGTGGATGAAAATCGGGTGGGCGAAACCCTGCCCGGGCAGGATTTCGGCTCCCGCGTGGAGCTGGCCCTCGCTGCCACCAACCATCTGTTCAACACCAGGAACTCCACCCGGTACGTGGCGCAGGTGCTGCAGGGAGTCAACGCCGTGGCCACCAAAATCGACCGCACCACCCGGCCTTTTACCGGCGTCGGGCCCGCCGAAATGAAGGCGCGTATCGGCGCCGTTGACCTGGACCAGCCGCTCCCGGACACCGCCGCGGCCCTGGAAGAGCTGGAGACCGTGTACCTCCGGGACGCCATCTACTTCCACGATGCGAAGTACGCGGCCCACCTGAACTGCCCGGTGGTGATCCCGGCGCTGGTGGGGGAGGCCATCCTGTCCGCGGTGAACTCCTCGATGGACACCTGGGACCAGAGCGCCGGGGCCACCATGATCGAACGCCGGCTCATCGACTGGACCGCCGAACGGCTGCAGCTGGGGGCGGCAGCCGACGGCGTGTTCACCTCCGGCGGCAGCCAGTCCAACCTGCAGGCGCTGCTGATCGCGCGCAACCACGCCGTTGCCGGGCTGCGGCAGGAGCCGGCCAACGCCGGACTCCGGCTGCCCGCGCTGCTGGAAAAGCTCCGGATTTTCACCTCAGCAGCCAGCCACTTCAGCATCCAGAAGTCCGCGTCCATGCTGGGCATGGGCTTCGACGCCGTCATCTCCGTCCCATGCGCCGCGGACCACAAGATGGACCCGGCCGCGCTCGCCGAGGCCATGGCGGAAGTGCACGACGCCGGGCTGGTGCCGATGGCGGTTGTGGCCACCGCCGGGACCACCGACTTCGGTGCGGTGGACCCGCTCGCCGACCTCGCGGCCCTGGCCCGCGCCTACGGTGCCTGGTTCCACATTGACGCGGCTTACGGCGGCGGGCTGATGGTTTCGAACCGCTACCGCCACCTGCTGGACGGGACCCGCCTGGCCGACTCCGTCACCGTGGACTTCCACAAAACGTTCTTCCAGCCCGTTAGCTCCAGCGCCCTGCTGGTCCGCGACCGCGCCATGCTCCAGCACGTCACCTACTACGCGGACTACCTGAACCCGGAAAGCGCCGCCCTGGCCGAGATCCCCAACCAGGTGGACAAAAGCATCCAGACCACCCGGCGCTTTGACGCGCTCAAGCTGTGGCTGACCCTGCGCATCATGGGCGCGGATGCGATCGGCGCCCTGTTTGATGAAGCAATCGATCTCGCAGCCCGGGTGGGATCAGTGCTGGCCGCCGACGACGACTTTGAGCTCGCCGCCGCTCCGCAGCTCAGCACGCTGGTCTTCCGGTACCGGCCCCGGGTTTCCGGTGCTTTGTCCGGCGCTGCTGCCCTTACCGGCGCCGGTTTTGCCGATGTCGGCCTCACCGACGCTCACGGCCGGCTTTCCGAGGATGCGGCCGACACCCTCAACCCGGCCATCCGTGCGGCCGTTTTCGCGTCCGGGCAGGCCGTCGTAGCTGGCACCAAGGTGGCCGGCCGGCACTACCTGAAGTTCACCCTCCTCAACGCCGAAGCAACCCTGGAGGACATCAGCGAGATCATCGAGCTGCTGCGCAGCACCGGCGTGCAGCTGCTGTCCGGCGCCAACACCGACAACAGCACCAGCGAGGTGTCCGCATGAGCACCTCCACCGAACCGCGCATTTTCGACTTCGCCGGCATCGGCGTCGGGCCCTTCAATCTTGGCCTCGCCGCCCTCAGCGAGCCGGTGGACAGGCTGGATGGCGTCTTCCTGGAGCAACGGGAATCCTTCGACTGGCACCCGGGCATGATGCTGGAGCCGGCCCACCTGCAGGTGCCGTTCATGGCGGACCTGGTGTCGCTGGCCGACCCCACGTCGCCGTATTCGTTCCTGAATTTCCTCAAGCAGACCGGGCGCCTCTACCGCTTCTATATCCGCGAAAACTTCTATCCGCTGCGCGCCGAGTACAACCAGTACTGCCAGTGGGTGGCCGGCCAGCTGCGGTCCGTCCGTTTTAGCACGGCTGTGCTGGATCTAACGTACGACGCCGGCGTATACCGCCTTTCAATGGAAGGTCCGGACGGGCCTGAGGTGCTGCTGGCGCGGCGGCTGGTGCTGGGCACGGGCACCTCGCCGTACGTGCCGGCGTCCTGTGACGGAATAGTCGACGCGGCCGCTGATGGCGGCGGGGGACTTGTCCTCCACAACGCCGATTACCTGTCGCGGAAGAGTGAGCTGCAGGCCAAGCGGAGCATCACCATCGTGGGCAGCGGCCAGAGCGCCGCGGAAATCTATTACGAGCTCCTGCAGGACATCGACACCTATGGCTACCAGCTGAACTGGGTCACCCGGTCCGGGCGGTTCTTCCCGCTGGAGTACACCAAGCTCACCCTGGAGATGACCTCGCCGGAGTACGTGGACTACTTCCACGGGCTGCCGCAGGACCAGCGCGACGGCCTCATCAAGAGCCAGAAGAACCTGTACAAAGGCATCAACTCCGAGCTGATCGACGCCATCTACGACCTCCTGTACACCAAGAGCCTCTCCGGCATGGTGGACACCCAGCTCCTGACCCATTCGTCGCTCACCGGCGCCGCCTGGGATCAGGCCACCGGTTCCCACACCCTGCAGCTCCGGCACGAGGAGCAGGGCTCGGACTATGTGCTGGACAGCGAAGCCGTGGTCCTGGCCACCGGCTACACCTACCGGGAGCCGGACTTCCTGGCCGGAATCCAGGACCGGATTGCCAGGGACTCCGCCGGCCGGTTCGCCGTGGCACGCAACTACAGCACCGGCGTCGAACCCGGCGAAATTTTCGTCCAGAACGCCGAGCTGCACACGCACGGCTTTGTCACCCCGGACCTCGGCATGGCCGCCTACCGCAACTCGTGCATCCTGCGCGAGATCACCGGCCGCGAGGTCTACCCGGTGGAGCGCAGCATCGCGTTCCAGCAGTTCGGCGCGCCGAATGGCCTGCCCGAACCTGCCGAAGCGCTCTCAACAGGAAAAGCATGGGTGTCCGCATGAGCTTCTCGTTCCGCTGTGTTGACGCCGCTACCGATGCACCACTCCTCCACAGCTGGGTCACACAGCCGTACGCGTCGTTCTGGGGGATGCTGTCCGCCACAGTTGACGGGGTTGTGGAGGAATACTCGAGAATCCAGGCAACGGGGCATCACCACGCCTTGCTGGGGATCAACGACGACGGCGTCCCCGCCTTCCTGATGGAGGAATACCTGCCGGCCGCCTCGCCGCTGGCCGCGATCTATGCCGTGCAGGAGGGCGACATTGGCATGCACCTGCTGGTGGCGCCGCCGTCGGGAGACCCCCAACCGGGGTACACCGCCGCGGTGATGGATGCCGTGCTGGAGCGGTTGTTCGAAAAACCGGGAGTGGAACGCGTGGTGGTTGAACCAGACGCCAAGAACTCCAAGATCCATGTGCTCAACGAGCGGCTGGGCTTCCAGCCGGCGGAGGTTGTCACCCTGCCGGACAAGGAAGCGCTGCTCAGCTTCTGCACACGCCAGGACCACCTCGCCGCCCGCGCAGCGCTGGGCCACCCCCGAGTCCCTTCCCATGGCCTTTCCGTCCCGATCCATCAGGGAGAATCACTGTGACCATCATCGAGCTGGACCCCGCCGTCGTCGAAATATCGGACAGCACCGCCAACACTGTTCCCCACCTCGCACCCGAACGCTGGGCGGCGGCCAACCGCCACCTGGTCCGCAAGGCGCTCGCGGAATTCCTGCACGAACGCATCCTGGAGCCGCAGCGCCTGGGCTCCGGCAGCGGTGCCACGGGTCCGGAGGAGCCCGCGGTGTACGTGGTCCGCAGCGACGACGGCCTCACGGCGTACTCGTTCACGGCCCGCGTGCTTGAGCTGGAGCACTGGTCGGTGGACGCCGCTTCGATCCACTGCACACGCAGCGGCGAGGACGCCGCCCCGGACGCCCTGCGTTTCATCACCGAGTTCAGGGACACCCTGGGCATCCGCGAGGAGATGCTCCCGGTTTACCTTGAAGAGATCAGCAGCACCCTGGCCGGCCACTCCTACAAGCAGTGGCTGGGACAGCCGTCCGCCGAGGAACTCGCGGCAGGAGTCACCGGCGGCACGGACCCCGCCGCCGACTTCCAGGCCATCGAACGCAGCATGACGGAGGGCCACCCGTGTTTCGTGGCCAACAACGGCAGGCTGGGGTTTGGCATCAGTGACTACCGGGCGTTCGCGCCGGAGACCGGAGCCTCCGTCCGCCTGGAATGGATCGGGGTGCACCGCAGCAAGGCTGTCTTCACCGCCAGCGCCGGACTGGACTACCGCGCCCACCTGGAGGCCGAGCTCGGCGCCGCCGCGCTGCAGTCCTTTGACAGCGACTTCGCGGCGCAGGGCGTGGACCCCGCCCAGTACTTCCTGATGCCGGTGCATCCGTGGCAGTGGGAGAACAAGCTCACCGTCACGTTCGCTGCCGAAATCGCCCAGCAGCACATCATCCATCTGGGGACCGGTGCCAACAGTTACCAGGCCCAGCAGTCCATCCGCACGTTCTTCAACACGGCCGCGCCCGCCAAGAGCTACGTCAAGACGGCGATGTCCGTCCTGAACATGGGCTTTATGCGGGGACTCTCGCCGCAGTACATGAAGGCAACCCCCGCCATCAACGACTGGCTGCAGGACCTGATCCGATCAGACGAAGCCCTGCAGAAACGCGGCCTGGCCATGATCAGCGAGATCGCGGCCATCGGCTACCACAACGGCTACTACGAGGCCGCGTCCGCCAAGGGCTCGCCGTACCAGAAGATGCTGTCCGCGCTGTGGAGGGAAAGTCCGCTCGCGCTGCTGGAGGACGGCCAGCAGCTTGCCACCATGGCGTCCCTGCTGCACGTCGATTCGACCGGCAAACCGATGGTGTCTGCCCTGATTGAGCGCTCCGGACTGGAGCCTGCCGAATGGCTGCGCCGCTACTTCGAGGCCTACCTCGTCCCGTTGGTCCACTGCCTCTACCGGTACGAACTCGCCTTTATGCCGCATGGCGAGAACGTGATCCTGGTGCTGGATAACGGTGTGCCCGTCCGTGCGGTGATGAAGGACATCGCCGAGGAAATCGTGGTGATGGGGCGCCGGCTGGACCTGCCCGAGGAGGTATCGAGGATCCAGGTTGATATCCCTGACGGCGAAAAGGTGCTGGCCATCTTTACGGATGTGTTCGACTGCATCTTCCGCTTCCTCGGTGCCCTGCTGGTGGAGGACGGGAAACTCAGCGAGGAGGAGTTCTGGGGCACGGCCGCGCGGGTCATCCAGAAGTACCACGCTGAACACCCGGAGCTCGCGGACCAGTTCGCCCGCCACGACCTGTTCGCCCCTGACTTTGAACTGTCGTGCCTTAACCGGCTGCAGCTGCGGAACAACCAGCAGATGCTTGACCTCACCGACCCGTCAGGCGGGTTGCAGATGGCCGGCCGGCTCGCCAACCCGCTCGCCAGGTTCGCGTAGCGTCGGATTCTGCTCCATCATTCGCAGGCTTCGGCCAGGTGGGCCGGTGATTCCGGGCCCGGTCCCGGGGCTTGCAGGAATGATGGAGCAGAATCCGGCGGCGGGGCGGGCGGAGGCTTAAGTGTCCGTTCGCGCTCGGTGCTGGACCGCGGCCCACCCCGGGGTCAGCTGAGCTCGTCCACCTTGCGCTGCAGCACCGCGCGCTCGGCGGCGTTTCCGCACAGCGCCATGGCCTGCAGGAGTGCGGACCGTGCGTCGTCACACCTGCCGAGCCGGGTGAGCATCTCGCCACGGACCGCGGGAAGCAGGTGCGAGCCCGCCAGTTCTCCCCGTGCGGCCATGGCCTCCACCAGCTCCAGTCCGTCCGCCGGGCCGGAGGCCATCGCGACGGCGACCGCACGGTTGAGTTCGACGACGGGGGAAGGGGCCAGCCGGCCGAGGGCTTCGTAGAGGATGACGATCCGCTGCCAGTCCGTCTCGGCAACCGAATGAGCCACGGCGTGGCACTCAGCGATGGAAGCCTGGAGACCGTACGCACCCAACCCGCGTCCGGATCCCGTGGCCCGGGCCAGCGCCGCACGTCCGCGCAGGATCGCGGCCTGGTCCCACCGCCGTCGGTCCTGGTCTTCCAGAAGCACCGGGCGGCCCGACGCATCGAGCCGGGCCGGGAACCGCGCGGCGGTGAGTTCCATCAGCGCAATCAGCCCGAACACCTCGGGCTCCGGCGAGATGCGCACCAGTACACGGGCCAGTCGGCGGGCTTCGCCGGCCAGGTCCGTGCGGATCCATTCCGCGCCGCCCGAGGCAAACGAGCCCTCCGTGAAGATCAGGTAGATGACGTTGAGCACCGAGCTAAGACGTTCAGCCCGCTCGTGCGGCTCAGGCACCGCGAAAGGCACCTGCGCGGCGGCCAGCGTCTTCTTGGCACGGGTGATGCGTGCCTGGATCGTCGCCACCGGGACCAGGAAAGCCTTGGCAATCTCGTCGCTGCCCAGGCCGCCCACTACGCGTAGCGTCAACGCGATCCGGGCTTCCTTGGCCAGCACCGGATGGCAGGAGATGAACATCAGGGCGAGCACGTCGTCGTCGATCGCATCGGGGTCGAACAAGGTGTCCGCTCCTGGCTCCTCCGCCGCGAGGTCGCTGGCCAGCAGGGCGTACTTTTCGTCCCGTGCCGCCCGCCGGCGGAACGTATCAATCGCACGACGGCGGCCTGTGGTGAGGAGCCAGCCGGCGGGTTCGGCGGGTATCCCGTTGACGGACCAGGAGACGAGTGCTTCGGCGAGTGCCTCCTGGGCGAGATCCTCGGCCAGCGGGAAGTCGCCTGTATAGCGGGCCAGGGCGCCGACGATGCGGGCAGACTCCATCCGCCACACCGCCTCGACGGCGCCCCGCGCCTCAGCACCGCTCATAAACGGTCAGATGTGTCGGTCAGAGCTGCCCGGTCACAGCTGCCCGGTCTGCTCGCGCCAGGCGCGTTCCTTCTGGATCCATTCGTTGTCCTGCGGGAACTCGTCGATGGTGGGCACGCGGCGGATTTCGGTCTTGCGGCCGGCCGTGAGCGGCGCCCGCTTCGCCCACTCGATGGCTTCCTGCTTCGAGGCCACATCGAGGATGTAGAAGCCGCCGAACAGTTCCTTGGTTTCTCCGTAGGGGCCGTCTGTGACCACCGGTGTTTCGCCGGTGTAGTCGACCACAACGCCCTCCTTCGGATCCTCCAGGCCCTCGGCCGCCAGCAGGACGCCGGCGCGGATCAGTTCGTCATTGAACTTGCCCATGGCGTTCATCGCCTCGTCGAAGTCGACGTCCGTGAACTTCGCGAGGGACTCGTCGGTTTCCCGCATGATCAGCATGTACTTGGCCATCTCAATCTTCTCCTTGGTTGTGGAAGGTCGCCCTTCGACCTTCTCATCCATAGGTCGAACGGCGCGAGGCCGGATCGACACAAACCAAAGACCTTTTTTCCAAGTTCCTGAGCGGGCCCGCTGACTCTCGACCGGGGTGCTGTGCGGGTTTACGGTGGTTTCGTCCGATGGACCCCACTCGACCCATCTGACTCCACCTGAAAAGGAGAAGCCATGGCCGGCGAACCAGCGTTCTTTGAAATCGGAGTCGAAGATCCCGAACGGGGCAGGGCGTTCTACGGCGCGCTCTTCGGCTGGGACTTCAGCCCTGGACCGTCCGATGAGGGCGGGTCCATAATCGGCACCCCCGGCACCCCCGGCACCCCCGGCACCCCCGGCATCCCCGGCGGGCTGCACGGCGGCGACAAGGGCGCGGTGCCCTACCTGTTCTTCCGGGTGGACGACATGGATGCCGCCCTGGCCCGGGTGCGTGAACTTGGCGGCTCGGCGGACAGCGCGGAACTGGGTGACGAGGACCCGGCGGAGTACGGAAGATTCAAGCTCTGCAAGGACGATCAGGGCTCAACCTTCGGCCTGCACCAGCCGCCGGCGCCGTAACACGGCTAGTCTGGGCGCATGGAGACACCCACCACCGCGCTCGTAACAGGGGCAACCGCAGGGCTGGGAGCGGAGTTCGCCCGCCAGCTCGCGCAGGAAGGCCACCACATGGTGCTCGTGGCCCGCGACGCCGCCCGGCTCCAGCAGATCGCTGACGAACTCGAGCGTGATTACAGCGTTTCCACTGAGGTGCTGCCCGCCGACCTGACGGACGACGCCGGTGTGGCCGCCGTCGTCGGGCGCCTCACGGACGCGGCGCGGCCGGTTGAGGTCCTGGTGAACAATGCGGGGATCGGGCTGCTGCACTCGTTCGAAAAAAATTCCCTGGAGGACGAGAAAAGACACCTTCGCCTGCACGTGCAGACCCCCATGGAGCTCTGCCATGCTGCGCTGCAGGGGATGCTGGAGCGGCGCTCCGGCAGGATCATCAACGTGGCCAGCGTGTCGGCTTTCGCCAACCGCGGCAGCTACTCGGCTGCGAAAGCCTGGCAGGTCATCTTCAGCCGCTGGGCCAACCTGGCCTACGGACCGAGAGGCGTGCACGTCACGGCACTGTGCCCGGGATTCACGCACACCGAATTCCATGACCGCATGGGCATGGAAAAGTCGGTCGCCCCGCACTGGATGTGGCTGCGGGCGGACTGGGTGGTCCGGGACGGCCTGGCTGACAACGCCCGCGGCAAGGGCGTTTCGATCCCCACCAAACGCTACAAACTGGTGGCCGCCATCTCGCGTGTGCTGCCGGCGCGGTTTACGTCCGGACCGCCGCGGCGTCCGAAGCAGTAGCCCTCCGCGGTGCGCGGATGGCGACCACCACGGCGATGCCGATCACGGCGCCCACAAAAGTCTCCACCGCGCGTTCGGTGACCAGGAGACCCGGGTCCACGGGCGCGGCAAGCTGCGTCATGAGCAGGATCACCGGCGTGAAGAAGACCATGGCCCAGCCGTAGTGCCGCGCCATGAAGAGTTCGGTGGGGAACTGGAATGCGACCACCAGCAGCGCCAGCACGGCGGCAGTGTGGCCGGGGAAATACTGCAGCGGGGACAACGGCCCAGGAAAGAGTACGACGGCGACCAACGCCAAACCGACGAACGTCCCCACGATGCGGTGGATCCCGCGGTGGACGCGGCTGGGCAGGTCGGCCCCCGCGAGCGGGACGGCGGCCGCGGCCATGGCCCAGTGCGGGTGGCCGCTGCCGCTCAGGACGCCGCAGGTTCCGGCGGCACCGACGGCCAGGACATAGCGGGCGGCGTGGACCAGCGCGGCCTGCCGGAGTTCACTGCTGGGACGCGGAACATCACGCACGGCGCCCGCCTCCCAGGCCCGGACCCGCAGCCAGCCTGCGAAGCCCACCACGATCGAGAACGCGGCCGAGGCCGCACCGATCAGCACGGCCGTCAGGAACGGCACGCTCGTCGGGACCGAGGCGCAGGCCCCGAGTGCCAGGATGCCGAAGAACGGTCCATTCGGCCTGAGCCGCACTTTGTCGGAGAAAAGGGAACCGGCACCGGCCAGCACGGCCTCCACGAGCACCAGCCACCAGGAGTGGAGGTGGTTGACGGACAGGAACACGCCCACCGTGATGCCGCTGATCAGGACCACTGCCGCCTGCGCCTGGTGCTTGAGTCGAAGCTGGTGGGATTCCGAGCGTCCGTACATGCCGGTCAGGGCACCGAACACTGCGTACATCGTCAGCTCGGGACGGCCGATGGCCAGGAGTACCAGGGAGGGCACTGCCACGCTGAGGGCAACCCGAACGGCCGAGAGCCGGTCGTTGTTCGCCGGGCCCAGGGCGTGCAGCGTGCGGGCATGGGCCATGACTCTGCGCACAGCCAACACCACCTATTCTTCAAGCCCTTGTTCGAAAATTAGCAGAAGCCCGGAATGCTGGCCATTAGCTGGGTCACAGGGCGTCGCGTTGGTATGGCCGGAAGGGCGGCGCCGGGCACGGCTAAGGCCCGCCCTGCGTGCTTCCCCCAAGGAAAGCGCGCGGGACGGGCCTTTGAGCGCGGGCTACAAGACGGCCCGGTCAGGCCGCTTTGTTGTTGCGGTGCTTAGACTGTGGTGCCTAGACTCCGGCCGGAACCTTAATGGCCGCGGCATCGGTGACGTCCTGGGATTCGAACGGCATGTCGGCCAGGTCGATCAGCGGGTTCTCATCCTGGGTGGCCACGAGTTCCTTGGCCTCTGCCTGGGTGTCCACGCTGGGCATGGAGCCGGGCAGCGGACGCTTGGCTGATTCCTTCAGGAAGTAGATGGCCACAACCCCGAAGGCTGAGGTCGCCATGAGGTAGTAGGCCGGCATCATGTCATCGCCGGTCGCCGTGATCAGCGCGGCCACGATGAACGGCGTGGTGCCGCCGAAGATGGCAACTGCGAAGTTGTAGGCGATACCCATGGCGCTGTACCTGTTGGCTGTCGGGAACTGTGCGGGCAATGCCGAGGCGAGGTTCGCAACATAGAACGTGACTGGGAACGCGATCAGCGAGAGGCCTGCCAGCGTGGACCAGACGTCACCGACGCCGATCAGCAGGAACGCCGGCGTAGCCAGCACCACGGTGCTGATGGCGCCGATCCAGAGGACCGGCCGGCGGCCGATGCGATCGGACAGCTTGCCCGTCAGCGGGATGCACAAGGCCATGATGACCAGCACGGGGATGGTCAGCAGTGTGCCGTGGACGGGATCGTAGCCCTTGGACTCCGTGAGGTACGTCGGCATGTAGGACGTCAAGGCGTACCCGGCGGTGTTGGCAGCGGCCACAAGGATCATGGCCACGATGAGCGAGCGCCAATAGGCCTTAACGATTCCGACCGGACTCTTGGCGGCGTCCACGTCAGCTGCTGCGGCGGCCTGCCCGATGGATTCCTGGGCATCCAGGGTGGCCTGAAACTGAGGGGATTCCTCGATCTTGTTCCGGAAGTAGATGGCGATGAGGCCCAGCGGGCCTGCAATGAGGAAGGGTATGCGCCAGCCCCATTCCTCCATGGCTGTCTGGCCAAGGGTCAGCTGCAGGACAGAAACCAGCGCCGCACCCAGGGCAAAGCCGAGGTAGCTGCCCATGTCCAGGAAGCTTGCAAAGAATCCACGGCGCTTATCCGGGGCGTATTCGCTCACGAACGTGGTGGCGCCTGCGTATTCACCGCCGGTGGAGAAGCCCTGTACAAGCTTCAGGATTACCAGCAGCGCAGCGGCCCAGATGCCGATCTGGGCGTACCCGGGCAACAGCCCGACGGCGAACGTACTGGCAGCCATAATCATCAGTGTTGCGGCGAGGACCTTTTGCCGCCCGATCTTGTCGCCGAGCCAGCCGAACACAACACCGCCGAGTGGACGGGCAATGAAGGTGGCAGCGAACGTTCCAAGCAGGAACAGCGTCTGGACGGACTTGTCGGCCTCGGGAAGGAAGACAGGTCCCATGGTGGTGATCAGGTAGCCGAATACGCCGACGTCGAACCACTCCATGGTGTTACCCACGATGGTTCCGCCGAGCGCTTTTTTCAGCATGGGCTGGTTTACAACATTCACGTCGGACTCTTTGAGCCGGCGACGCGCAAGGATCTTCGGTTTACGCGCACTTGGCAGTGCGCTATTTGGTACTGCATCGTTGGGTCGGCTGGCGTTGTTCACGCCTGCTGAAGAGTCGGTCGTGCTTCGGTCTGTGGGCATTTGGGCGACTCCTATGGAGGTCATTTGCTTGCGACTTGTAGCTGCCCCGCTCTGGGCAGGCTTTCAATTTTACGCGGATTCCATGGCAAATGAGAGTTTTATACCGTAAAGTGCCTTCCTTAGAGAGGGTTTCCACCGGTTTTCAGGGATTTCTTTTGGCTGCTCTCGCCCCGTCATCATTGGGATTCGGGCGGTTGGGGCCCATCGTTACGGAATCTTTTTGTTCACGACCCCTTTTTTGCGCCATTTTTCCCCTGAAACCCGGGGAAAAGTGACAGCCGCCACGGCCGTTCGGGCACCAGTTCCCGGCCGCCACTCGGCCCCATGTACAGGCCGGAAACCGGGGGTTCACAACCGAGCCTGAAACTGCCTATTGTTGATTCATGGGAACACTGATTTTTGAGTAGGCGGACGCCTGCGGCCTGGTACCACCGGCCCCGTCCATGCTGATCTCGTCAGACACACTGATTCTCCTCAGAAAGGTTCCACCAAATGACTGAAAACACTCCCAGCCAGCCCGAATCCGCGCAGGACGATGCCGAAGCCAAGGGCATCCGGGCCGGGCTGACCGAAGCGCAGCGGGCCATGCTGGCCAGCAAATCCAGGGGCGGCGACGCCGGGCTGCAGAGCGTCGGCAAGAACCACAAGCCCACCCATGTCAGCGGCAAGCAGGGCCCGGCAGAGAAGAAGGTCCGCTGGTAAATCCAGCGCCCGGACAGCACGCCAGACCTACCATTGGTAAACACTTCATTTCATTGCGGAAGGAAGAAAAAATGGCTGAAAAACATGCTGGAGCAAGGATCGAACCGGAGGTCGCGGACCATCTCGCGGCAGCCATGGACACCCCGTCCATGCCGGACCCGGCCACCCTTGCGGTGACTGCGGCGATGGCCGGCGAACACCACTGGCCGGACGGCAACGGCAAGCACCGGCACCCCAAGGAGCAGGGTTCAGACCATGGCCGGGCGGGCCATGAGGCTGCAGTCACGGCCGTGCACCGTACCGGCCGCCCGCAGATGCCGCACTCGTCCTAGGAACACCCTCGCTGACGACGCGCATCTGACCTGGCGACACGCAAAAGGCCTGGCGACACCCGAATTCGGGTGTCGCCAGACCTTTTGCGTGTCCCAGGAAAATTTGCGCGTCGCCAACGCAGCGTCGCTAACCCTCCGGCACCACTTCGTCGGCGTTCTTGTCCAGCCGCCAGCCCCGCCACACCGGATGCCTGAGCTTGCCGCTGCCCGTCCATTCCCCGAAAGTCACCTCACCGACCAGCCGTGGCGTCACCCAGTGGGCGTCCGAGGCATCCACGCGGGGAACGTCGTCGAACGGTGACGTCTTGCGCGCCAGATCGTCCACTTTCTGGCGGAGTTCGTGCAGTTCGCGCATGCTGAACCCGCTGCCCACCCGGCCCACATACCGCAGCTTGTTGCCGTCGGGGATGCCCAACAGCAGCGAACCTACCGAACCCTGCCGCCCGCCTTTGCCCGGCCGCCAACCGCCCACCACCACTTCCTGGGTCTGCTCCAGCTTGATCTTGATCCACGTCCGGGTCCGCTGCCCGCTGACGTAGCGGCTGTCGGTCCGCTTGGCCATCACGCCCTCGAGCCCCAACTCCTGCGCACTCTCCAGGATGTGCTCGATCCTCTCGTCCAGGACGGCGGACAGCTCCACGGGACACTCCGACGGGTGATGGAACTCCTCCAGCCGCAGCCGCCGCTTCGCGAAAGGCAGCCGGCGAAGGTCCTCGCTGCCGTCGGACAGCAGGTCAAAAAGCATCAGCCGGACAGGGATTGCTGCGCGGGCCTTGGCGACGTCGGCCGGCCGGGACAGTTTCATGCGTCCCTGGAGCAGCCCGAAATCGGGTCTGCCGGAAGGCCCGACGGCGATAATCTCACCGTCGGCGACGAACGGGCCCGCCGGCCAGCAGGCCCGGTCCTTCAGCTCGGGGTAGGTTGCGGTGACGTCTATGCCATTGCGGCTGAAGACACGGACCTTCTCTTCGTCGGCGACCAACAGGGCACGCACGCCGTCCCACTTCAGCTCGAACTGCCAGTCGCTGCCGTGAAGGTCGGCGGCGGTACCGGACGTTGCCATCATGGGACTGAAATCTTCAGCACGCAGTGGGGAAGGCGCGGCCGCGGCCGGGGAAACGTCCGCGGCAGGCTCAGTCCCGGAAGCGTCCGCCGCCGAATTATCCGCCGCGTCCTCCGCCGGTTCATCCTCCGCCGGAGCCCGCCGCGGATGGAAAGTCTGGTGGTCCTTGTCCATCAGGTGGATGAGCCATTGCCCTTCGGCGTCCCTGCCCTGCCCCCTACCGGTGTGGATGAGGGCGAACTTCTTGGTGCCGCCCAGGCCGCCGCCCTCGGTGCCGGTCAGCGTGGCGATGACCTCCCGGCCGTTGATCCATTTCTCCAGTTCATACGTGCCGTGGTCCCAGATGCTGACTTCCCCGGCGCCGTACTGGCCTTTGGGAATGGTGCCCTCAAACGTGGCGTAGTCCAAGGGGTGGTCCTCGGTCTGGACGGCCAGGTGGTTCTTTTCGCCGGATTCCGGGACGCCCTTCGGCAGGGCCCACGACACCAGCACCCCCTCGTGCTCCAGCCGGAAATCGAAGTGCAGCCTGCTCGCGTGGTGCTCCTGGATCACAAAGGTGTCGCCATTTCCGGAGGCGCCGGAGAACGGTTCCGGCGTCGCGTCCGGGTCCCGCATCGACCGGTACCGCTCCAGGCGGACGTGGGCGCCGCCGTCGTCCGTCTCCCCGTCCAGGGAATCCGGGTGACCGGCACCGCGGGCGACGGCGGCGAACGGGTCCTTGCCCGCCTTGACCCGGCGCAGCACGGCTTTGTAGTCGAGGTGCTCGAGCTTGGGAGACCCGATCTCCTGCCAGGTCCGCGGGGCGGCCACCGTGGGCGTGAGGCGGCCGCGCAGGGAGTACGGCACGATGGTGGTTTTGGCGGCGCTGTTCTGGCTCCAGTCCACCAGGACCTTGCCTGTGCGCAGCGTCTTTTTCATGTCGCTGACGGCGAGATCCGGGTGGTCGGCTTCCAGCGCGCGGGCCAGCTCGTGCGCAAAGTCTGAGATCTGATCGGAGGTCTGCGTTCCGTCAAGGCCCGCGTAGAGGTGGATGCCCTTGCTGCCGCTGGTCACCGGCACCGGTTCCAGGCCTACGTCCTGCAGGATGGCCCGTGCCAGCCTGGCAACCTCGGCGCATTCCTCCAAGCCTGCGCCGTCGCCGGGATCGAGGTCCAGGACCAGGCGGTCTGGATTGAGCTGCTTGCCGTGGGAGTCCACCTGCCACTGGGGGACATGGATTTCCAGCGAATTGATCTGTCCGAACCAGGTGAGCGTGGCGGGATCGTTCACCATCGGGTAATAGATGGTCCGGTCCTTGTGCGTGATGGCGGCGCGGGGGAGCCAGCCCGGCGCTGAATCCTCCAGGTTCTTCTGGAAAAACACCTCGCCGGGATGCCCGGCGGTGCCCACCCCGTTGACCCACCGCTTGCGGGTGGCGGGCCGGTTGGCCGCGGCGGGAATCAGCACGTGGGCCACGGCGGCGTAATAGGCCAGGACATCGGCCTTGGTGGTCCCGGTTTCCGGGTAGATGAGTTTGTCCAGGTTGGTGAGGGTCAGTTCCCGCCCCGCGACCCTGACGCGCTCTTTAGGGCCGGCCATGGGTCTTCACCTCCGGCCCCGCGTGATGTTCACTTGAGGGATGAGAGCCATCTGGAAAGGTGCCATCGCGTTTGGCCTCGTCAACGTGCCCGTGAAGGTCTACAGCGCCACCGAGGACCACGACATCAGCCTCCACCAGGTCCACAATGCCGACGGCGGCCGGATCCGGTATCAGCGCCGCTGCGAGGTGTGCAGCAAAATCATCGACTATTCGGACATCGACAAGGCGTTTGAGGACGAGGGCCGGACGGTGGTCCTGTCCAAGGATGAGCTCAAATCCATCCCGGCAGAGAACAGCCACGAGATCGAGGTGGTCCAGTTTGTTCCGTCGGAGCAGCTGGAACCGATGATGTTCGAGAAGAGCTATTACCTGGAACCGGATTCCAAGTCGCCCAAGGCCTATGTCCTGCTGCGCCGGGCGCTCGAGGATACGGATCGTGTGGCCATCGTCCAGTTCGCCCTGCGCGAGAAGACACGGCTGGGGGCGCTGCGCATCAAGGACGAGGTGCTGGTGCTGCAGTCCCTGCTGTGGCCCGACGAGGTCCGGGACGCCAGCTTCCCTGCGCTGGACACGTCCATCCGGATTTCCGCCCAGGAACGCGAAATGTCCGCCGCCCTCGTGGAGTCCATGGCCGCGGATTTCGAACCCGAGCACTTCACCGATGACTACCAGGTGCAGCTCCGGAAGCTCATCGACGCCAAGCTGGAGAAGGGCGATTCGCTCGATACCGACGAAACGTTCGGCGCCGAAGCGGGTGAGGGCGGCAACGGCGAGGTCATCGACCTGATGGAGGCGCTGAAGCGCAGCCTGGAGCGGAAGCGCGGCGGCGGGAAGCCTGCCGCCTCTGAGGATGCGGACGCGGACGACGCCGGCACAGGAGAAAGTGCCGACAGTCCCGGCGGGAAGGCTCCCGCCAAAGCCGGTGCCAAGACTGCTGGGACGAGGACAACGAGCGCCAGGACGGCTGCGGCGAAGTCCTCCGAAACCAAAACCGCCGCCGCGAAGCCTGCGGCGAAGGCCACTACCACGCGGGCGCGAAAGGGTGCTTGAGGCGGTCCGCGAAAAAGCGGACCGGGAATGCGTAGACCGCAAGCGTGCTGTGTTGGTGGGGATGGCCGCCGCCTAGGAGTTCCGCAGGGCGGAGATAAGCTCGCTCTTCTTTTTGGCTGAGTAGCCGGTGAGGCCTATTTCCTTGGCTTTGGCCTTGAGTTGCGGGACGGTCCAGTCGTCGTAGTCGCCGGATTTCCCGCCCTTGCGGCCCACCGCGGAGCGGCCTTTCTTGGCGGCCGCGTTCGAGATACGGGCGGCTTTCTGCTTGGACGCGCCGTCCTCGCGCAGTTCCTCGTAGAGTTCAGGATCTTTCAGGCTCGGGTTCTTTTTGCCGGGCATGTCGTCCTCCTTCACCGGGACCGGGAAATCCTGGACGCCGAAGCGCTGTAATGGCTGGTCAGGCTTCCACGCTAATTCCGGGGTTGGGGAAACACAAGGAAACCCTAAGTTTGCTTGCTTCCGCGCCGAGTCCTAGCCCCAGACGCTTTACAGCGCGCCCCGCTGCGGCCACAATGGGTCGCATTGCAGCCCTGTGCAACAGCGTGCTGTCACTCGAAGCCTGTCAAGGAAAAAGCCTGTCAAAGGAGAGGGGCGCCAGCATGAATGACAAAGTGGACGTAGACGAGGCAGACCGGGCTCTGAAGCAAAAGCACCGGGCCATGTGGGCCTCGGGGGACTACCCGGCACTGGCTAGTGAGCTGGTGCAGGATCTCGGGGCCATTCTGGTTGATGCCTGCGGAATCAAGCCGAAACAGCACGTTTTGGACGTGGCTGCCGGCGCCGGCAACGCGGCCATCCCTGCGGCCATGATGGGTGCCCATGTGGTGGCCAGCGACCTCACCCCGGAGTTGTTCGACGCCGGGCGCCGGCAGGCTGCCGATCGCGGCGTCGGGCTTGAATGGGTGGAAGGTGACGCCGAGGCGCTGCCGTTCGAGGACGATTCATTTGACGTGGTCACGTCCTGCCTGGGCGTGATGTTCGCTCCGCACCATCAGGCCGGCGCGGACGAAATTCTGCGGGTGTGCAAACCCGGCGGCACCATCGGCCTGCTCAGCTGGACGCCCGAAGGCTTCATTGGAAGGATGTTTGCCACCATGAAGCCGTTCGCGCCGCCGCCCCCGCCCGGAGCCCAGCCGCCCCCGCTGTGGGGCAGCGAAGACCACGTGCGGGAACTCTTCGGCGACAGGATCACCGATATCCAGGCGAAAAAGCGCACGCTGGCCATCCGCAGTTTCCACCAGCCGGAGGACTTCCTGCGGTACTTCAAGTCCCACTACGGTCCCACCATTTCGGTCTACAAGTTCATCGGCGACGACCAGGACAAGGCACAGGCCCTGGACAAAGCCCTGACCGAACTGGCCGATTCGTTTGGCGAGGCCCACGGTGACGCCGTATGGCAAATGGAATGGGAATATCTGCTCTTGACCGCCAAGGAGGCCCGGTAGTGCCCGTGAACCTCGTGGCCACATCCTCCATCACCATTGATGCTCCGGCGGACCGTGTCTGGAAGGTCATCACCGATCCCGCCGCCGTGAAGGACTTTATGTTCGGCGCGGACCTGGAAACCGACTGGACGGAAGGTAGCCCCATCGCGTGGCGCGGCGAGTGGGAAGGCAAGCCCTACGAAGATAAGGGCAAGATCCTCGCCGTAGATCCCGGCCGCAAGCTGGTCCACACGCACTTCAGTCCGCTGGGCGGCGAAGAGGACAAGCCGGAAAATTACCACACGCTCACCTGGACCCTCGAGGACCAGGACGGTGCAACAACGCTCACGCTCTCACAGGACAACAACGCCAACGAAGACGCGGCGGAGCACTCCAAGAGCATGTGGGACATGCTCGTGGCGGACGTCAAGAAGATCGCCGAACGCGGGTAAGCAGCCCAACTGGGTAGCAGTAACTGTCGTTAAGCGCGGGCAGAGTCATATGGTCGTTGCAACGCTCTGATTGATGGAGCGTTTAATGGTCAGGTCATTTCCTCTGAGTACCCGCACCGAGTTCATTGACCTTGTGTGTG
>NZ_JBTNDK010000022.1:0-63947 GCF_054511035.1 Pseudarthrobacter sp. MDT1-22
AAAGGGCCTCCGCCGTCGCTACAGCTGCTCTGCTATCCATACTCAAATCATCCCGCGAGGGTCTGACAATAACGGCGAGGCTGAATCGCTATGTGCATAACTCAGAAGCTACATGCCCCCAGCATGCGTCCATTCGACGAGCCGAGCAGAATCCTGCAGGGCCCATCGTGTCCTCGGACGCTGGCGTGGGCATAGATGTCCCTTTGCACCATCCGGGGGCTGAATGCCTGCCGTTTTGTGGATGGGCGGTATGCTCCGGTAACCTATTCAGGTTGGTGACGTGTCCGAGCGGCCGAAGGTGCAACACTCGAAATGTTGTTTGGTGTCAAAGCCAACGTGGGTTCAAATCCCACCGTCACCGCCAATTGGCAAGGCCCCTGCTTCCCTTCATAAACAAAGGGAAGCGGGGGTTTTGTTTTCCCGCAAACTTGGCCCCTTGATTTGTTGAGGTGGCCGTACATCGTGCAGCGCCGAACCTGAAGCAGGTCGGCGATGCGTTGGACAGTATGGTCGCCGGCGCACGTACGGCTGCTGGCGGCCGCCAGTTTCAGTGCCCCTGCAGGCGTTAGTGCTCAGTCCCAGCCGCAGCCGCCTTCTTGGCGCTCTTCTCTGCGTCCTTTTCGGCGCGCAGCGCCTCCGCCACGTGCTGCTCCTCGGCTTTTTCCTGGTGGATGACCTCTGCCAGGAGCTTCTCCATCTCCTTGGCCACGCCGGCGGCTGAGGCCGGGTTCTGGCCGGTCACCAGCCGGTCGTCGACCACGACCATTTCCTCAAAGACACCAGCGGAGACATGGGTGGCACCCTGCTCCTCAAGCCGGTCTACCAAAAAGAACGGGATGACCTTGTCCTTCCCTGCGGCAACCTCCTCGTCGTTGGTGAAGGCAGCGACCTTCCTGCCCTCGACCAGCCGAAAGCCGTTGGCCAACTCGACCTTCAGCAGTCCGGCCGGCCCGTGACAGACAGCGCCCACCACACCGCCGGCGTTGTAGACGCTGGCTACAAGGTTCTGCAGGCCTTCGCTGTCCGGGAAGTCCCACATGGTGCCGTGGCCTCCCACGAGGAAGACGGCGTCGTACTGGTCGGGATCAACGACGTCGACGCGGGCAGTGTTGTAGAGACCGGCGCGCGTGGTCTCGTCCTCCGTGAAGGCGACCTGGATGGGATCTTTTGAGTCCACCTCGTCGCGCGGGGGCTGGCCGCCCTGGATGGAAGCGAAGTCGACGAAATGCCCGGAATCCTTGAAGACCTTCCAGGGATGTGCGGCCTCGGCCACGTTGTACCCGGTCTTCTCTCCGGTATCGCCGATCTCGGAAACGCTGGTCAGTACCATGAGGATTTTCTTCATGAAGTGCTCCTTCCGTCTAGCTTCCACCCTACGCCCGGCCCAATTCGGGCCCTCCCTGTCTTAGAAGGCAAGGGCCTTTGTTGTACCCGAGGGACCGCTCCTCTGTTAGAGCTTGTCCGTCCTGTCGTCCCCCTTGTGCCCGCCGCGCAGGTTCTCCTGGACCTTGCCGAAGAGGTCCTTAATGGTGGACTCGGTGTTGGTGAGCATGTCCGGCTGCAGGTAGACGTGCTGACTGCCCGGGAGGCTGTAGCTGGACTGCAGGCCGCCACTTCCTTCGACGCCCTGCAGGGCGATGGTCACGCCGCCTTCCTTGCGCGCAATGGCCGAGATTTTTCCGAACACCAGCGTGAATTCGTCTGGCTCAAAACTGACGGTCTGACCCACGTGGGTCCTGTTGAGTTCGCTGGCCGGGGTGGCTTTTTCGTTGCCAGTTCCTGAGTAGTTCATCATGTGCTCCCTGAGGTGGTTGGCGACTTACGCCAGCAGTCTAGCCTCGCCCCCATGTCGCGGTACATGGCCCTACTGGATGCCTGCACAAACGGGTGCGGCAACCGTGGTCACATCCTCCATTGAGCAGACAGTGCCCTTGGGGTTGGATGTATTGGACCGGCATACCTGTCCGGCACCCGATCTTTAAGGACCAACCGTGACTTCGATGACGAATCGCGCCAATGGGCGGACGCAGACTCTTCCAGGTCTGCGAAGGCCTCGAAATCCCTTGGAGCCAGCCGTGACCGAAACCTGCCCCGACGACTGCCATTACTGCTCAGGCCCCGAAACAGACTGACTTCGCGTGCACAGATTGGGCAGCGGCCGCCAGCCCTGCGAGACTGGGTCCTGAAGCCAACGCCGACCTGCCAGGAGCTGCCCGCATGACGCCCGAGAACCGCACCTCCGCCCGGCCAAACCGCATCACCGAACTGTTCGGCACGGACGTTCCGGTGGTGCTGGGTCCGTTCGGCGGAGTGTCTTCCGTGGAGCTGACAGCAGCCGTGAGCGAAGGCGGCGGGCTGGGTTCCTACGGCCTCTACGGTTACGGTGCCGACGCCATTCGGAACACCGCAGCTGAGCTCAGGAAGGCAACGGCGAAACCGTTCGCCCTCAACCTCTGGATTCCCACCGGCGACGAAGCCACCTCACTCCCCCAAGCGGACTTCGACCACTACCTCGAAACCCTGAAGCCGTACTTTGACGAACTGGGCCTGCCGCTTCCGCACATGCCGGACCGCTACCTGCCCAATTACGAAGAACAGGTGGAGGCTAGCCTGGAGGCGGGTCCCGCCGTCGTCAGCTTTGTCTTCGGTGTGCCCGCGCCGGAACTGGTGGAGGAGGCTCACCGGCGTGGAATAGTCCTGGTGGGCACCGCCACGACCGTCGCGGAAGCCATCGCCCTGGAAACCGGTGGCGTGGATGCTGTAGTCGCCAGCGGCATGGAGTCCGGCGGGCACCGCGTCTCGTTCCTGAAGCCCGCGGAGGAGTCCCTGATCGGAACCTTTGCATTGGTTCCGCAGGTGGTTGACGCCGTCGACATTCCAGTCATCGCTGCCGGCGGCGTTGCAGACCGCCGCGGCTACGCTGCTGCACGAGCCCTCGGCGCCGACGCGGTCCAGGTGGGCTCGGCGTTCCTGGCCACCCGCGAATCCGCGGCTGTGCCTGAATACCGGGCCATCCTCCACAGCCCGGCCGCGCGGGAAACAGTGCTGACAAGGGCACTCAGCGGACGGCTTGCCCGCGGGATCCCCAACCGCATCATCGCCGAACTGTCAGTGGCCAAACTGTCAGAGGCCAAACTGGCGGCGGGTGGACTCTCGGAAGCCGGAATAGCCCCGTTCCCCGTCCAGAACTGGCTCACCGGCCGCTTCCGCCCACAGGCAGCCGCCCTGGGAAACACGGAGCTTATGTCACTGTGGGCGGGGCAGGCCACACCGCTGATCCGGCATGACTCCGCCGCTGATGTCCTGGCGGAACTGCTCGCCGGCAGTCCGGCTTTGTAAGCTCGATACATCCGCGGTTATCCCAGCCATCGAATGTGGGACGATCGCCCGTTGACACCGGAGGCACTCCTTGACCAAAAAGACCGGCAAATCGAAGAGCAAGAACAAGGACCGGCGGCACCTGAAGGCTGTTCCGTCGGCGCCCAAGATGCCGTTGCAGCTGGTCCTGAACCATCGGGCAATTGACTCGATGGCTGTCGATTTCATTCAATGGAACGCGGCTGAAGCCCCTGACCCTGCCGATGCGTTCGAGTGCCTCGAACTGGTCAAGCTCTTCCTCACGGCGCAGCACACCATCAACGGTTCGAGTTCGGCCACCGCAATCGACAGTGACGGCGTGGAGCAGGCGGCCGGAGCAATTGCGGTGTCGTTGGACCCCGATGAAATGGATGAGGTCTTCGACAACATCTACTTCGCACTGCACTCCTACATCCATTTCCTGAAGGCGACCGGCCGCTGGAGCGGCACGGACGCCGCCTACGAGGAACTCCATGCTGCGCTGGGAAACGGTATCACCGCAGCTGTCCCGCAATTGCCGGTTATCCAGGTACCTGACCTCAGCGACGACCACCAGGAGGCTGCGTTCAATGCCATGCCGCTGATCCAGCATGCCACCTCCCTGCTGGACTGGATCGGAACCGGCAAGGAAATCACCAGCACGGGTGCCCTGCGGCTTAAGGACATCGAGCCGGCAGCCGCAGCCGTAGGAGTACATGCCTGTGGAAAGCGGGCCGCGAGTCGGACCCTCCCACTTTTCGATCTGGAAACTGCCGAGAGCCGGCCCAAAACGTTGCTGGAAGTTGGAACCATGCACGACGTGCCTGTGCTCCGAGACATCTGGTCAGCTCTGGTGGGGGCAAACCTGATCACGCTCGGATCCACCAAAGCCATTCCCGGCCCGGAAGTGGCCGCCTGGAACAGCACGAGGATCGAGGAACGGCTGGACATCCGCCGGATGCTGTCGGTGGTCCTTTTGGTCGGAGTGCTCACCGACGAGGACCAGGTGTGGGACCAGGAAGCGGTAGCCGGGACACTGCTGGCCGTCCTCACCTATGGCACCACCGATGAACCGATGCCCGTGGCGGAACTCGAACGGATGGCGTCGCCGGACCTTGAGGGCGCCTTGCTTCAGGACGTAGACCTTGAAGACACGAAACTCGAAGAAACGGGCCTCGAAGAGGTCTACGCGTCGCTCGCGGCCCTGCAGGCACAGCAGAAGCTGACCCTTCTCGCCGAACTCGGATTGGTGGAGGCGGCGACCGATTACCGCGTTCCCCCGGTGGCCATCCAGTGCCTCGACCTGGCCATGGGTTTCTTCAACTTGGCAGACGAGCCATCCGAAACGACAGAATCTCCATCGAACGTGATCGCGCTGCACCGCCCGTCACACACCGGTGGCCCGCCCAAAGGCCGCTAGAATCTGAACGTCGCCGAAGAACACTGGAAGAACGCGACTGAAGCCCGTCACCGGCGACCGCAATAAGGAGGATCCGTGCGCACCAACCACGCCCGGCCACCCTTCCATTTCCTTCGCGCCGCCTCCCTGTCCACGGGAATCCTGACACTTGCCGCAGGCGCCCACGTCGCCGGCGGCGGCGACCTTCCCGCCCCAGGCATCCTGCTGGCCGTGCTCGCACTGACAGTCCTGGCAGCCACCACGGCCACGAGGCTGCGACTCAATTTTCCAGCCATGCTCACTGTCCTCGGCGCGGGACAGTTCATCCTGCACGAAGCCTTCACGGTCTTCAGTTCGTCGGGTACCGCTGTAAGCGCTGCCGCCTCCGGGCTCCATAACGCCCACCTCGCCGGCGCCGCCGCGCCCGTCATCGCTGCCACCGGACACGTCCACGATGCCGGATCAGCGGGCATCCTGATGCTCCTGACCCACGCACTCGCCACCGGCGCGTGCGCCCTCCTGCTTGCCAAGGGTGAAGCCGCGCTGTGGGCTCTGGCCGCGTGGCTGAGGCCCCTCGTCCGGCTCCCCGAAGCAGTAACACCCGACGCCGGCACACCGCGTGCGGTGACTGCCCCACCGGCGGTTCTCCCCCTCCGCCCCTGGCGGAACCTCAGGCAACACAGCCGACGCGGCCCGCCTTCCGCCGTCGTACTTTCCTGACTACGCCCGCACCGCACTTCCGCAGGCCGCGGGCCCCATCCCGTACTTCCGCACGCCCCCATCCGGCGTGCGTCCGAAAGGCAACCCCATGACCACCACATTCCTTCGCCGCACCCTCACCGCAGTGGCAGCCACCGGCGGCGCAGCCGTCCTGATCCTGACCGCAGCAGCAGGCGCGTCCGCCCACGTCGGCGTCAAGCCGGACAAGACCGACGCCAACTCGTACGCCCTCCTGACCTTCGGCATCCCGCACGGCTGCGAGGAGTCCGGCACCACGAAAGTGGCCATCACCCTGCCGGCCGAACTCAACGACGCCGAGCCAACGGTGAACCCCAACTGGACCGTGGAAAAGGTGACCGAACAGCTCGCCGAGCCCAAGAAACTGGCCGACGGCTCCTCCATCACCAAACGCACCAGCCAGATTGTGTACACGGCCAAAACTCCGCTGGCCCATGAACTGCGCGATGCCCTGGTGCTGTCGGTCAAGCTGCCCGACGCGGCAGGCTCCACGCTCTACTTCCCCACGCTGCAGTCGTGCGAAACGGGACAGACCGACTGGTCGGAGATCGCCAAGGACGGGCAGGACCCGCACTCCCTGAAGGCCCCGGCACCGTCCATCACCATCACCCAGCCGGCCAGCGCGGACGGCCACGGCGCTGCTTCCGCGGCGCACACCACCGAAACCCCGGCCACCGAACAGGCAGCCGCCGTGACTGACAGCGGCGCGGACGCCCGCAGCTGGGCTGGGCTTGCCGCCGGCCTCGGCGGCCTCGCCCTGGGCGGGGTGGCCTTCGCGCGCAGCGGCTCGAAGCGCCGGCAGGAATCCGCCACGTAACATCGCGGGATTTGATGTCCGGATGATCACGATCCGGGCATCAAATCGTCCTGCCTGCCCGTGGCATCGTTGACTCCCGTCGCAGCAGCAACAAAGGTGGTGCCATGACGTCTCAGCGCATTGCACAAGGGTTTGTTATTACGACGGCGGTCGCGGCGGCGGCGCTGATGCTCACCGCCTGCGGACAGAGCCAGCCGCAGGCGCAGGGGACGACGACGCCGGTGACGAACTCCGCCAGCCCGTCCAGCACTCCGTCATCTCCGGGCGCGTCCGCGTCGCCGTCGGCGACCAACACCCAGGCCGGTCCCGCGCTCTGCAAAGCGGCCACACTGTCGGCGGCTACCGATGCGTCCGGCGGCGGCGCGGCGGGCAGCGTCTACATGAAGCTGAACCTCACGAATACGGGAACGGCGCCCTGCCTGCTCAAGGGCTACCCGGGGGTGTCACTGACCGCCAACGCCGACGGTGCACCGATTGGTGCGGCGGCAACCCGCGACGAATCCACCCCCGTCGCGGACGTCCTGCTGGCGCCCGGCCAGACCGGAACCACTGTCCTCCGCTACACCCAGGCCGCGAACTACAGCGACTGCACGCTGACGGACGCGGCCGGTTACCGCATCTACCCGCCCGAAGACACAGCGTCGTTGTTCCTGCCCCAGCCCACCAGCGCGTGCACTAATGCGAACATCGCCCTCCTGAGCGTCGGAGCCTTCCAGCCTGCCTGAAAATGTGGGAAGGATTCGGTCCGCTGCCAGGTTAATTCGCCGGCTGCAGATGGGTCCGGAGTTCCTCGAGTGTCGGCGGATTTGCGCCGGGCCGCCGCACCGTGATGGCGGCCGCCATCGCAGCTGTGCGTCCTACTTGCTCAAGAACAGCGGGTGCCAAGCCATCGGGTCCCGCAGGCGAGGAGTCCCAGGATCAGGGCTGCCATATACGAGTCCCCGGCGCCAATCGTGCCAGCGACCCGGGAGGCCTCTGCCGGGATGCTGGTGTGCCGTGACCGCGAATTCTTCAGTCAGGCGAAGAACTGCGTGACGTTCAGGTTGTTTACGGTGGCTGTGCCACCGATGGAATAGAGCGCGAGGTCGGTACTGGTGGGTGCCGGGAAGATCAGCTCGGTCATGGTGACCTGGCCGTCCTGGGCGAAGACCTCAACGGAGCAGCGGTCCACAAAGATGGTGAGCTTGTAGTCACCGTCGATAGCCCGGATAGCGGCGGAGTCGATGGAGGCGAAAGTTTCGTGGAAACCTGTCTGCCCGGAATCGCGCCGGTCAACGACGAGGGTGCCTTCAACGGGTCTGATGCCGATGCGGGTTCCCTGGCCGCCGTTGCCGCGGACCACAAGCCCGAATTCCGTGGCGCTTCCGGGCCTCAGGGTGACATCGATGCGCTGGACGCTGCCCGCTGCACCATCAAGGATGTGTGTACCGTCGGCGATTTCCATATGCGCAAGCCTGAACGCCCGGGCAGGGTCGGAAATCGAGGCGAAATCTCCGGTGGCCTCTTGAATCAGTCGCGCATTTCCGTCAATGGTGCGGAGGGATACTTCGCGGGCCAGCGTCATGGGGCTGCGCCAGGGCGAGGTGGGGATCTGATTCGCGTATTCCCAGTTGTTCATCCAGGCGATCATGAGGCGGCGGCTGTCGGGGGCATCACTGAAGGAGACTGCGGCGTAGTAGTCCCGTCCCCAGTCCAGCCACTGGTACTCGCCCAACCGGTCCGGGTCCTGGAGTCCTTCGGTCACGGTGGTGGCCGAGGTGAACGTGGTCCCGTCGAAGTCACCTACAAAGTACTGTCCGGCGGAGCCGTTGTTGGGTCCGCCGGGGTTGAGGTTCACGGTGAGGACCCACTGAACGTTCTCTGGGTCGCCGTCGACGGGGAGGGGGAAGAGATCAGGGCATTCCCAGACGCCTCCGGTGGCGTTAGCCGGGCCGAAGGTGCTCAGCATCTCCCAGCTCTTCAGGTCCTCGGACTTGTAGAGCACCACTTGGAAGTCCTTGGCTTCCACGGCGACCATGACCCAGTAACTGCCGGCACCGCCGTCGTACCTTATGACCTTCGGGTCGCGGAACTCGGCGGATCCGCGGTTCAGTACGGGGTTGGCGGTGTGTTTGGTCCAGGTGTGGCCGCCGTCGCGGCTGTAGGCGAGGGACTGGGCCTGGAGGCCTTCGTGCGCGGAGCCGGGTTTGAAGGCGCTGGTGTAGACGGCGACCAGGGGCGGAGCCGAGTCGGTCCCGAATCCGCTGGTGTTGTCCCGGTCGAAGACGATGCTGCCGGAGAAGATGTCTTCTTCCTCGTCACAGGAGATGGCGACGGGGTGTTCGGTCCAGGTGGTCAGGTCCGGGGAGGTGGCGTGTCCCCAGGACATGTTGCCCCAGACGTTATCCAGCGGGTTGGTCTGGTAGTAGAGGTGGAAGACGCCGTCGTGGTGGATGAGGCCGTTGGGGTCATTGAGCCACGTGTTCCGGGCGGCGTAGTGCAGGGCCGGGCGGAAGGTGTCGGCCGTGGTGGCGGTCGCGGCAGTCATGAAGGTGAGGTCTCGTTTCTGTGCAGGTCTGCGGAGAACCCTTGTCCGCAGGGTTCCCTGAACGTGGGGTGGGCCGGTTTGCGCCGGCCCACCCGGCTTCTCGGAGCTAGGAGTTCTTTTTGTAGCGGTCGTAGGCCTGCTGGTAGACCTCGATCATTTTGTCGATGCCGACGTTTTTGAGCTGGGTGACGTAGCCGTCCCATTCCTGCTCGATGCCGCCGGAGACGATCCACTTGGCGACGTTCTGCTTGACCAGCGAGGTGGTGTCCGTCTGGATGGTGCTGATCTGCTGCAGTTCTTCGTTGGAGAGGGCCACCGGGGGGTAGCCGTCGTTGCCGGCGAAGGGCTTGTAAAATTCGTTGACGACCTTCTGGCGTTCAGCGGCACGCGGTTCGGGAGCGACGACGGTTGTGAAGTTCTCTGCGGTGTTCGCCTTCGGGCCGCCCGGGGCGACCTTTTGGCGTCGTTCGCCTTCGCTGGTTCCGGCCGGGGCGGGGATCTGGGTCAGGAGGCCGCTGGCGTCCTTCTGGAGGGTTTCACCGACGGGTCCCCAGTTCGCTTGGGCGGACTGGATGGGGTCGTAGAGGTTGTCGGCCCAGCGCATGGTCGCGGCCGGGTATTTGTTGGTCCGGGTGATGGCGAAGGCGCCGCGGGCGATTTCCTGGTTGTTGGACTGGCTGGCGATCCGTTTGCCGTCCACGCCTTCAAGCACGGGGACGATGGAGTAGTTGTTGGCGCGGTCAGCGCCGACCATTTCGGGGATTTCCCACCAGACAAAGGAGCCGAGGTTTTCCGTGGCGGACTTGCCCTTGGCCAGGTAGGCCTTGTCGTCCTGGGAGAAGGATTCGGGGTCGATCAACCCTTCCTTGTACCACTCGTGCAGGGTCTGGATGGCCTTCTTGTAGCCGTCCTGCGTGGCGGTGAAGATGACTTTATCGTCCTTGACGATGCGGTGGTCCATGTTGTCCGGCACTCCGCCAAGGGCCGCGATGAGGTCAACGATGTCGCCGGTCCAACCGCCGGGCCTGAAGCTCAGCGGGAGGGTCCTGCCGGTCCCGGACGCGTCCTGGGTCTTGAAGGCCAGCAGGGCGTCGTGGAACTCGTCGATGGTCTTCGGCATCGGGATGTTGAGCTTTTGCAGCCAGGAAGTGTTGATGATCAGTTCATTGGGGAACTGGACCAGGCCGAGTTCTTCCACCGATGGAAGGGAATAGATGTGCCCGTCCGAGGAGGTGATGGCTGCCTTGATGTCCGGCCGTTCGGAGAGCAGCTTGGAGAGGTTGGGTGCGTTCTTTTCGATCAGGCCCTCGAGTGGGATGAGGGTGCCGCTGGCGGAGTAGGTGGCGATTTCGGCGTCGGTCAGGCCGGTGTTGAAGAAGGCGTCGGGCAGGTCCCCGCTGGCGAGGATGAGGTTCTTTTTTTCCTGGAAGACCGTTTCGGGCAGGTTTTCCCAGTTGATGTGGATATTGGTGGTTTTTTCCCATTCCTGCACCACGGTCATGGTGTTGTAGTCCGGCGCCAGGGCGGTCTTGGTGCCGGAGAATGTCAGGTCGAGTTGCTTGCTGACGATCGGGAAGCCTGTTTGCTGGAAGCCGAACTCGGCGGAGGCGTCTTTGATCTCCGTGGTGCCGGAGCCTCCGCCGGAGCAGGCGGTGAACATCAATGTTCCGGCCAGGACGGCGCCGAGGGCGGCGTATTTACGGCTGAGTGACATGGTCATTCCTATTCTGAGGTGGGTTCTTGCGGTGGGTGTGCTGCCGTCCGACGGCGGTTGCCAGGGCGGTCGATGCGGGGAGGTGCTATTTGACGGCGCCGATCATGGCGCCCTTGGTGAAGTGCTTCTGCATGAATGGCAGGGCAATCATGAGTGGCAGGCTCGAGACGACGATCATGGCGTATTTGGTGAGCTCTGCGATCCGTTGCGCGGCGGCATAGGATTCGATGTCCCCGCCGGTGGTTCCGGTGGAGGAGACGTCTGACTGGATGAGGATGTTGCGCAGGACGAGCTGCAGCGGGTATTTGGAGTCGTCGTTGAGGAAGATCAGTGCGTCGAAGAACGAGTTCCACTGGGCCACGACGTGGATCATGATCATGAGCATGATCAGCGGTTTGGACAGTGGGAGCACCATTTTGAAGAAGAATTTGAAGTCGGTTGCCCCGTCCATCTGGGCGGCTTCGCGTAGCTCGTTCGGAATGGTGTGCTCGAAGAAGGACCTGGCGATGATGAGATTCCAGACGCCGACCGCGCCGGGAAGGACCACTGCCCAGACGGTGTCCAGCATGCCCAGGTCGCGGACCACCAGATACTTGGTGATGAGGCCGCCGTCGAAGAACATCGTGATGACGAACAGGAGCATCAGGATCTTCCGGCCCGGCATGTCCTTGCGGGACAGGGCGTAGGCGCCGCACAGGATGGTGCTGACGCTGACGGCGGTACCGAGCACGGTATAGATGACGGTATTGCCCAGGCCATTCCAGATCCGGCTATCGGCGAAGATCCGTTCGTAGCCTTCGGTAGTCATACCGGAAGGAAACAGCCAGACCTTACCTTCGTAGACGGCATTCGGGTCGCTGATGGAGGCGATCACGATGAAGTACAGCGGGTACACCACGGCCAGGATGGACAGCATCAGGACAGCTGTGGCGGCGATACTGAAGGCGCGGTCGCCGTATTTGTCGCGCAGGGTCCGCTGGGGGCGGCCCTGGTTGATGGTCCGGCTCGGGGTGTCGGTTGTGCGGGGGTTGGTTGTCAGAGACATTTCGGCATCACCACAGGGTCGCTTGGTTGGCCCGCCGCGCAATCGTGTTGAAGACGAGCAACAGCGCCAGGTTGAGGAGGGAGTTGAACAGGCCGATGGCGGCCGAATAGCTGAACTGCGCCTGCTGCAGGCCCGCATGATAGACGTAGGTCTGGATGATCTCCGAGGTCGAGATATTCAGGGGCGTCTGCATCAGCAGTGCCTTCTCGAAGCCGACGTTGAGCAGGTTGCCGATGGCCAGAATGAACAGGATGGTCACCACCGGCATGATGCCAGGGAGGTCGATGTGCCGGATACGCTGCAGCTTGGAGGCACCGTCCACCTTGGCCGCGTCATGAAGCGCCGGGTCGATGGCCGCCAGCGCCGCCAGGTACACGATCATCGAGAAGCCGGCGTTCTGCCAAACATCAGAGATCACGTAGATGGGTCGGAACCACTCCGCCGAACCCATAAAGAAGATTGGCTCACCGCCGCCCAGTTGGATGGCGTTGTTCACCAGCCCCGACCGTGGGGAGAGGACCACGAACATGATGCCCACCACCACCACGGTGGAGATGAACGCGGGCGAATACAGCACCGTCTGGGTGAACTTCTTGAACTTCTCGCTCTGGAGCTGGTTGACCAGCAAAGCCAGGATGATCGGAATGGGGAAGGCAAGCAGCAGGCCCAGGACGGCGATCCACAAGGTGTTACCGACCACTTGCCCGAACTGGTAGGAGTTCACGAACCTGATGAAGTGGGTCAGGCCCACCCAGGGGCTGTCAGTGAACCCGTCCACCGGGTTGTAGTTCTTGAACGCGATCTGCACGCCGTACATCGGCCAGTATTTGAAGACCAGGATGTAGATGATCGCCGGGGTTAGTAATACGTATAACTGCCAGGCACGGGAAATCCTCTTCAGGCGGAGCGAAAGAGAATTTTTTCGTTGCGGCAACGGCGCCGCAACCGGACGCCCGCGTCGGGCCGGGATGGTGCGGCTCATGGCATCTCCTTAGGGTGGGTCACTGAGTTCCGTTCGATCAGAGGGCAGTCCATGAGCTCGACCCGGCCATCGGGTTCCGCGTCCTGGAGGATCAGGTCAACCGCGCGCCGGCCCATGGCGACGAACGGCAATTCAAAAGTGGTCAGTCCGGGGCGAAGAAACGGCGCCAGAGTCGCCTGATTATCGAACCCCACGATCGAGACGTCCCCGGGGATTGAGAGCCGCAGGTCCGAGACGGCCTGGTAGGCGCCCCAGGCGCCACGGTCATTCGCGCAGAAAATCGCGGTGGGCGGGTTGCTGGAGGTCAGCAGCTCCATCGCGTACTTGTAGCCATGTTCCTCACCGCCTTGACCGAAACGGACCAGCGACGGATCAACGTCCAGCCCCGCTTCCTCAAGTGCCGCGCAGTAGCCCTCGTAGCGGCCGACGGCGGCAGGAAGACCGCTTTCCAGGGTTTCGATATTGATCATCCCCACCCTGGTGTGGCCTGCCTCGAGCAGTCGACTCGTGGCCGCATACCCGCCTTTGACCTCGTCCGGGGCGACACTCGGGACCCGACCGACCCTGTCTTGCGAATTCAGCACTACGGACCTGACGCCCGCCAGGGCCTCCGGAACTTCCAGCCGGCGGTGATACATGGCGGCGTAGACCACGCCGGCAACCTTATAAGAGAGCATGGTGTCCAAGGAAGCGGCCTCGAGCTGCCTGTCACCACCGGTGTTTACCGAGAGCAGGAGGAGCCCGTCCTCCCATGCCCGCTGCTGCGCGCCTTCGATGATGGCGCCCGCAAAAGGAGTGGTGGCCACGGAATCGCCGATGAAACCGATCATGCCGGCCACGCCCTCGCGAAGAACTTTAGCGTGGGCGTTCGTGCGGTAGCCGAGCCGGTTCACGGCGTCCCGAACACGCTTACGCGTATCCTCGGAGAAACGCGACCCGGAGGCCGAATTCAGCACCAATGACACGGTGGCCTGTGAAACACCGGCAGCAGCAGCGACGTCGTGCATTGTCGGTCCTGACTTTGGCCGTGATCCAGCCATGATGGGCACCTCCTCGGGCCAGTTGGTTTTGTGGGTTATTCGTATAACTTCGGTCAACTGTAGCGTGCATCACATCGGGCGTCAACAGATGATCCGCATCGCTCTGGGCTCTGGGCCTGACAGACGCTGATAAGTACACTTAGCTTCCATGACGTCGCTCTGGTTGGACCGCGGGCAATCATTCAGCTCTGACCCGTTCGAGGCAGGGAGCCGCTACGACACCGTGGTGGTGGGGGCCGGTCTGACGGGGCTGGTAACCGCACTGTTGCTGGCCAGGTCGGGGCAGCGCGTCCAGGTCCTGGAGGCCAGATTTCCCGGGGCCGTGACCACCGGAAACACAACGGCGAAAGTCAGCCTGCTGCAGGGGACCGTCCTGTCTGCCCTGGCCAGACAGTACGCGCAGAAGCAGGTTGGGGCCTACGTTGAGGCCAACCGGGAAGGGCAGTCGTGGCTGCTCCGCTACCTCGACGAACACCACGTGCCGTATCAGCGCCGGGATGCCTACACCTACGCCACCACTGCCCAAGGGACCGAGCGCCTGCTTGAGGACCTCGGCGCCGCGACCACCGCCGGCCTGGACGTGGAGTACGTGCGCGATGCACGCCTCCCCTTCCCCATCCAAGGCGCCCTCCTGCTGACCGATCAGGCCCAGATCAACCCTATGGACGTCCTGGATGCCTTGCTCAGGGACGTCCGTGCCCGCGGCGGGAGCGTAGTAGGCAGGACCCGGCTGCGGAATGTCTCCGGGAGCGGACCACTAATTGTCCACACAGACCAGGGCACCGTCACCGCCAACAACGTCGTTCTCGCCACCGGAATCCCCGTCCTCGACCGCGGACTCTACTTCACCAAACTCAAACCCCTACGCTCCTACGCCGCGGCCCTGGAGCTGTCTGCCGGGGTCACCGCGCCGCCCGGAATGTACCTCTCCGCCGAGGAACCCACCCACTCCTTGCGGGATTATGAGGCTGACGGCCGTCAGTTCCTGCTTGTGGGCGGGCACGGGCATCAGGTGGGGCGGACTGAATCGGAAAAGTCCCATCTGTCGGGACTGCTCGACTGGGCTACCGGACACTTCCCGGGTGCGGTAACCACCCACACGTGGTCGGCCCAGGACTACCAGGCCACCAACCTCATGCCCTTCTTTGGCAAACTGCCACGGGGCCGGGGCCACATCTTCTTCGGCACCGGTTACAACAAGTGGGGCATGACCAACGCGGGGGCCGCCGCCCTTGGCATCTCCGCGGACATCCTCGGCGGCAGCCTCCGCTGGGCCAACACGATCCATCACCGCGTGACGTCTCCGGGCGGGGCGCTGACCGCCGTCGCCGTCAACGCGGGCGTGGCTGCGCGGCTGGCCACCGACTGGGGGAAGCTGGCGGTTGGCAAGTCGGTGAGTGGCAGGCCGGTGGTTGAGCCTGCCGAAACCGCGGTTCCGGAGGCAACTGCCGGAGGTCCCGTACCGGCCGACGACGGCGGGCGGGTATATCGCGACGGCGCCCGGCCCACGGCGGTCTCCACTGTGGACGGCACCACCTGCAGGGTCTCCGCCGTCTGCACGCATCTGGGCGGGATCGTGCACTGGAACGACAGCGAACTGACCTGGGACTGCCCGCTGCACGGCTCGCGCTTCAGCCCGGACGGCAAGCTCCTCGAAGGACCCGCCACCAAGGATCTTCCGAGGCTTGAGCAGCGTTGATCCACGCCTCCAACGCTGCCGGCAATACTGTCGGTGGGGTAGGGCATGATGGAGGAATGCAGGAGGATCAGCCAGCGGAAGCGGGCCACGCAGCCCGCCCGGCCGGGCGCAAAGAGGAACCCATGGGCCGTTTCAGCCGGCCCACGCGGGACTGGTTCCTTGGCGCGTTTGCGGAGCCCACCCCTGCCCAGACCGGCGCCTGGAACGCCATCTCGTCCGGCTCGCACGCACTGGTGGTGGCACCCACCGGTTCAGGAAAGACGCTCGCGGCGTTCCTCTGGGCCCTGGATCGTTTGCTCGTTGAGGCCCCTTCCCCTGCTCCGGAACTGGGTGACCCTGAATTGCCGGGCGTGGATGCTGTATCGGTCAAAGGGCCGGTGAAAGGGCAGGCCAAAGGACGACGCCCCCGCCCGCCCAAACGCAAGACCCGCGTCCTGTACATCTCGCCGCTGAAAGCCCTCGGTGTGGACGTGGAACGCAACCTCCGCTCGCCGCTGATCGGGATCACCCAGACTGCCAAGCGGCTGGGACTTCCAGCGCCCCTGATCACCGTGGGGGTCCGGTCCGGTGACACCACGACGGCGGACCGTCGCGCGCTGCTCAGCAACCCGCCGGACATCCTCATCACCACGCCGGAATCGCTGTTCCTGATGCTCACCTCCAGGGCGCGCGAGACCCTCACCGAGGTGGACACAATCATCGTTGACGAGGTCCACGCCGTGGCTGGAACCAAGCGTGGCGCGCACCTGGCGGTCTCCCTGGAACGGCTGGATGCGCTGCTGTCCAAGCCCGCCCAGCGGATCGGCCTCTCCGCCACGGTGGAGCCGCGCGAGTTGGTGGCCCAGTTCCTGGCCGGTGCTGCGCCGGTGGAAATCGTGGCCCCGCCGTCACGGAAAAACTGGGACCTCACCGTATCCGTCCCCGTGGAGGACATGTCCGACCTCCCGGGCGCCGCGGGCGCCTTCGACTCCGGTCCGGCATCCGGGCTGCAGCCCCAGGCCTCGATCTGGCCCCATGTGGAGGAAAAGATCGTTGACCTGGTGCTGGCCAACCAGTCCACCATCGTCTTCGCCAACTCCCGTCGCCTGGCTGAACGGCTCACGGCGCGGCTCAACGAGATCTACGCCGAACGGCAACTGATCGCGGTCGGCGGCGGCTGGGACTCGCCTGATGCTGGTGCCGCAGATCCAGGTTTTCCGTCCGGCGACGGGGCATTCAGTCCTGCTTTCAGTCCTGCCTCCACTCCTGCGTCCACCGCGACGCCGGCCCACATGATGGCGCAGGCCGGCAGCACGGCGGGAGCCGATCCTTTGCTGGCCCGAGCCCACCACGGTTCCGTTTCCAAGGACCAACGGGCACTCATTGAGGATGATCTCAAGTCCGGCCGGCTGCGCTGCGTCGTGGCCACTTCGTCCTTGGAACTCGGCATCGACATGGGCGCTGTGGACCTCGTGGTGCAGGTGGAATCACCGCCGTCGGTGGCCAGCGGACTCCAACGCGTGGGCCGCGCCGGGCACCAGGTAGGGGAAATTTCGCAGGGAGTGCTGTTTCCCAAGCACCGGGCAGACCTGGTGCACACGGCCATCACCGTGGAGCGGATGCTCGAAGGGAAGATCGAGCGGCTCTTTGTCCCGGCCAATCCGTTGGACATCCTGGCCCAGCAGACCGTCGCGGCCACCGCCCTGGGCAGCATCGATGTGGAGGAATGGTTCGCCACTGTCCGGCGGTCCGCCCCGTTCGCGTCCCTCCCCCGGTCCGCCTACGAAGCAACCCTTGACCTGCTGGCCGGCCGATATCCGTCCGATGAATTCGCCGAATTGCGTCCCCGGATTATCTGGGACCGGAACGCCGGCACCATCGAAGGCAGGCCCGGGGCCCAACGGCTTGCCGTCACATCCGGCGGCACCATCCCGGACCGCGGCCTCTTCGGTGTGTACATCATCGGCACCGAGGTGGAAGGCTCCGGTGCACCGGGCGCTGATGGCAAACCCGCCGCGTCCCCTGCCAAGGGCGGCCGCCGCGTCGGTGAGCTGGACGAGGAGATGGTCTACGAGTCCCGGGTGGGTGACATCTTTGCGTTGGGCGCCACCAGCTGGAAGATCGAGGACATCACTCATGACCGCGTCTTGGTCTCCCCCGCCTTCGGCCAGCCGGGCAAACTTCCCTTCTGGAAGGGGGACTCACTGGGGCGGCCCGTTGACCTGGGCCGTGCCCTGGGCGCCTTCGTGCGTGAGCTGTCCGCGTCCGACGTCGGCCCTGCCACCGCACGCTGCAAGGCCAGCGGCCTGGATGAATTCGCCGCAAACAACCTGATCCAGTACCTCAGTGAACAGAAGCTGGCCACCGAGGTGGTCCCCTGCGACACCACGCTGGTGGTGGAACGCTTCCATGACGAACTGGGCGATTGGCGGGTGATCCTGCACAGCCCCTTCGGGATGCCGGTGCACGCTCCCTGGGCACTCGCCGTCGGGCAGCGCCTCCACCAGCGGTACGGCCTGGACGGCTCTGCCATGGCGGCGGACGACGGCATCGTGCTGCGGGTCCCCATGATGGAGGACGAGCCGCCCGGCGCCGAGCTGTTCTGGTTTGACCCCGAAGAACTGGAGCAAATTGTCACCGCAGAGGTGGGCGGCAGTGCGCTGTTTGCCTCCCGCTTCCGGGAGTGTGCGGCGCGTGCCCTGCTCCTTCCGCGGCAAACCCCCGGCAAGCGGCAGCCGCTCTGGCAACAGCGCCAGCGGTCGGCGCAGCTGCTCGACGTCGCTCGGAAATACCCCACGTTCCCCATCGTGCTGGAGACCGTCCGCGAATGCCTCCAGGACGTGTACGACCTCCCGGCCCTGAAGGACATTGCGGCCTCGGTGGAACGACGCGAACTCAGGATCGTGCAGACCACCACACAGCAGCCCTCACCGTTCGCCAAGTCCCTGCTGTTCGGGTACGTGGCCCAGTTCCTGTATGAAGGCGACTCGCCCCTGGCCGAGCGCCGGGCCGCGGCCCTGGCCCTGGACTCGACGCTCCTGAACGAGCTGCTCGGCCGCGTTGAGCTCCGTGAACTGCTCGACGCGAAAGTCATCGAGGCCACCGAGCTTGAACTCCAGCGCCTTGCGCCGGACCGCCGGGCCCGCGGCATGGAAGGCGTCGCCGATCTTCTCAGGTTGCTGGGTCCGCTGACGCCGGAAGAGGTCGCCGCCCGCCTGGAGGCTCCGCCTGTCGAAACCCCGGAAGCCGATCCGGGGGTTGAGCCATCGCCGGGGGTTGAGCCTGTCGAAACCCCGCATGCCGACACTCCTCTGGCCACGACGCACCTGACCACACTGCTGCGGGCCAACCGGGCCATAAGAGTCAACATCGGCGGTGCCGAGCGCTACGCTGCCGTCGAGGATGCCGCCCGGCTCCGTGATGCCATCGGCGTTCCGCTGCCCATGGGCGTTCCCCTTGCCTTCATCGAACCGGTGGCAGACCCCTTGGGCGACTTGGTTTCCCGGTACGCCCGCACGCACGGACCCTTCACGTCGACGGAAGCCGCGGCCCGGTTGGGGCTTGGCGTCGCCGTGGTCAACACCGCATTGAAACGGCTCGCCGCGGACGGTCGCGTGGTAGAAGGCGAGTTCCGGCCGCACGCCGCCCCGCCGGAACAGGCGGCCAACTATGGGCCATCGGACGACACACCAGTTGAGGATGTCCAAACGGCTCAACCGCTCCCGGAAGGATCCATGCAGACGCACCTGCCCGCGCCCACCACCAGCGAATGGTGCGACGCCGAAGTGCTCCGCAAGCTCCGGCGTCGTTCGCTCGCAGCCCTGCGCGCCGAAGTGGAACCGGTGGACGCCGCCGCCTATGGGCGTTTCCTGCCGGCCTGGCAGCATGTCCGTACGCCGGGAGCCGGGCGCGGGCAGCCGTCCTTGCGGGGGCTGGACGGAATTGTCACCGCGATCGACCAGCTGTCCGGCGTGCCGGTACCTGCTTCGGCGTGGGAGCCGCTGGTCCTGGCCAGCAGGGTTTCGAACTACCAGCCCGCCATGTTGGACGAGCTCATGGCCGCCGGTGAGGTACTCTGGTCCGGGGCGGGAGCGCTGCCTGGAAACGACGGCTGGGTCAGCCTCCACCTGGCCGATTCCGCCGAACTGACGCTGAATCCCGCCGTCGAATATGAACCCGGAGACGCGCAGCAACGCCTGCTTGACCACTTGAGGAACAACGGCGGCGGTTATTTCTTCCGCCAGCTGAAGGACGTGGCCGGTGGCATGGACGCGGTGCTCAGCGACCAGGAAGTGGTGTCCGCGCTGTGGGATCTGGCGTGGGCGGGCCGCATAACCGGAGATACCTTCGCCCCGGTCCGCGCCCTCATCGCCGGCGGCCACACGGCGCACCGCCAAGTGGCCCGCTCGCCCCGCGCCCGTGCCCCCAGGCTGAGCAGGCTCGGCCGCTCGCACGGTACCGGCCTTCTGGGATCGCCCGGGCTGGGCTCACCTGCGCTGGGCGGCGGACGGTACGGCTCATTGTCGGGCACTGCGGCAACACCCCCGCTGGCCGCGGGTCGTTGGTCTGCCCTGCCCTCGCCCGAGCTGGACGCCACCATCCACGCCCGGGCCACGGCTGAACTGTTGCTGGACCGGTATGGCGTGGTGACCCGGGGATCGGTCATGGCGGAGCAGATCCTGGGCGGGTTCGGCCTGATGTACAAGGTGCTGGCCCGGCTGGAGGAGGCCGGACGCTGCCGTCGTGGGTACTTCATCGAGCACCTCGGGGCCGCCCAGTTCGCTGTCCCCGCAACCGTGGACCGGCTGCGCTCCTATTCCGAGGACACTCAGCTGGCAAAGCCCGAGCCAATGGCACTGGCCCTTGCGGCCACGGATCCTGCTAACCCCTATGGGGCTGCTTTGTCCTGGCCTGCCCTCGACGTGGAGGCCGGAACGGGCCACCGGCCTGGGCGGAAAGCCGGGGCGCTGGTGGTCATGGTAGACGGCGCCCTGGTCCTCTATGTGGAGCGCGGCGGCAAAACGCTGCTGGCCTTCAGCGAGGACGCAGCCGTGCTGTCCGCCGCCGGCGCGGCTTTAGTAGGTGTGGTCACCCGGGGAGCCGTGGACAAGCTCATCATGGAAAAGGTCAACGGCCACGGCATCCTGGACACGCCGGTGGCAGCGGCGCTGGCCGCCGCCGGGGCATACTCCACGCCCAAAGGTCTGAGAATCCGTGCCTGAAGGTGATTCCGTCTGGCGGGCCGCCGCCGAACTGCACAAGGCCTTGGCGGGGCAGACGCTCGTTGCGTCGGACTTCCGCGTGCCGAGGTTCGCAACGCTCAACCTGGCCGGCTGGACCGTGGCGGAGGTGGTCCCGCGCGGCAAGCACCTGCTGATGCGCGTGCTGGGACCGGACGGGAATGGACCGGAGGAGCGGAAGCTCACCATCCATTCGCACCTGAAGATGGAAGGCACCTGGCAGGTCTATCCGCCGGGAGGGCGCTGGCGGAAGCCTGGATTCACCGCCCGGTGCGTCCTGCGCACGGCGGCAGCGGACGCCGTCGGATTCTCCCTGGGCATCGTGGAAGTGGTCCGTACCGCGGACGAGGACACCATCGTGGGCCACCTGGGCCCGGACCTGCTGGGTCCGGACTGGGACCCGGCCGAAGCAGAGCAGCGGATCCGCGCGGCACCCGATGTACCCATCGGCGTCGCCCTGCTGGACCAGCGCAACCTGGCGGGCATCGGCAACATCTACCGCTGCGAGGCCTGCTTCCTGTCCGGGGTGCACCCGGCGACTCCGGTCTCAGCTGTCCACAACGTCCGGATCATGATGACCGATGCCAAGCAGCTGTTGGAAGCCAACCTGGGCCCGGCACGCCGGGTGACCGTCCTCAACCCGCGAGGCATGCCCGTGGGACGGATGGCGGGCCGCCCGGGCTACTGGGTGTACCGGCGCGAACACCAGCCCTGCCTGAAATGCCGGACCCCCATCCGCCGCGGTGTGCTGGGCAAACCCAACGGCGAGGAAGAACGGGACATCTACTTCTGCCCGCAGTGCCAGCCGATGCTGCCCTGAGCGTCGTGTCCTGAGCGGTCCTAGGCAATCCCAAGCAGTCCCAGGCCGTTCGAGGCGGTCCTAGGGAGTCCTGGCCACGCGTTCGACGGCGACCGGCTCGCCAGCGTCCAACTCGGCGGCATCGAACTCGCCGGCATCCTGTTCGAGGACTGCAGGTTCGGCTGGCAGAGCTGCGGGCACCATAAACCGCGGAAGCAACAGCTGGACCAAGGGCCCGATGGCGAGGGCGTAGACCACCGTGCCCACACCCACGGAACCGCCCAGCAGCCAGCCGACTCCCAGCACCACCACTTCGATCAGGGTGCGCGAGACCCGCACGGGCCAGCCGGTGCGCCGTGCCAGCCCGGTCATCAGGCCATCCCTGGCACCGGGACCGAACCGTGCGCCGATGTAGCAGGCGGACGCGATGCCGTTCAGCAACACGGCACCGGCAAGCATGCCGATCTGGCCGCCAAGATGCGAGAACGCAGGGATCAACGCGAGGCCGATGTCAGCGAAAACGCCCACCAGCACGGCGTTGCAGAGCGTGCCGAACCCTGGCCACTGCCGGAGCGGGATCCATAGGAGCAGCACCAGGAAACTCACAATGATGACCACCACGCCGATGCTCAGCCCAGTCCGGCCGGCCACTCCCTGATGGAAAACATCCCATGGATCCAGTCCAAGTCCGGCACGGATAAACATGGCCAGGGAGATGCCGTACATGGCGAGGCCGGTAAAGAGCTGGAGTAGTCTGCGAGTCAACATGACGACCACTCTGACAGATATCTGGCATTGAATTACATAGCCAGTCTGAGATACTGGCATCATGTCCCCTTCGCTGAACCCGCCCGCGCTGGCCCGTCTCCTGTGCGAGTGGAACCTCGGCGCCGCTCCCGCCTACCGCGAGCTGGCCGACGTCGTCCGTCTCCTGGTCCTGGACGGCCGGGTGGCCCTGGACACGGCCCTGCCCAGCGAGCGGGCACTGTCTGAGGCGCTGGGCGTCAGCCGCACCACCGTGACAGCCGCCTACGGCCACCTCCGCGAGCAGGGTTTCCTCAGCAGCGGGCAGGGCAGCAGGGGCCGGACCCGGATTCCGCGCCTGACGGCGTTGGGTACCACGGTGCTCACGGACCCGGGCCTTACAACCGCGGGGCGGACGCCCGGAACAACGTCTCCCGGGCTCGCGGCACCGGAGGGTCTGATTGACCTCGCCTATGCGTCGCTGCCTGCCAGCGGCGAGGTGGTGCATCGCGCGTTCGCGGCAGCCCTCACCGAACTTCCCGCCCTGCTGCCGGGATTCGGCTACGACGCCATGGGCCTTCTCCCGCTGCGCGAGACGGTGGCGGCGCGTTATACGGCGGCCGGCGTGCCGACCACTGCCGAGCAGATCCTGGTGACCTCGGGCGCGCAGCATGCCCTGAACATCATCATCCGCGCCTTGGCGGGCCGGCAGGACAGGGTGCTGGTGGAACACCCCAGCTACCCAAATGCCCTGGATGCGATCCGCGCGGCCGGGTGCCGGGCCATTCCGGTGGCGTTCACCGCAGCCCACGGCACCGGCAGTGACAGGGCCGACGGCGGTCCCGCCCTGGCGTGGGACATGCACGCCCTGCAGGCCGCCATGACACAGCAGCGTCCCAGGATGGCGTACGTCGTGCCGGACTTCCACAACCCAACCGGGCAGCTGATGCCCGATGTCCAGCGCCGCCAGCTGGTCCGGGCGGCCGTCGCTGCCGGGACGGTCCTGGTGGTGGACGAGACCCTCCGCGAGCTGAACCTCGACGGCGTCGAAACCAGCCCAGTGGCAGCCTTCAGTCCCGCCGTGGTCACCATCGGCTCGCTCAGCAAATCCCACTGGGCCGGACTTCGGACAGGCTGGATCCGCGCCTCCGAAGCCATGATCCAGCGCTTTGCGGCGGCACGGACGTCCCTGGATCTGGGCGGACCGCTTATGGAACAGTTGGCGGCCGCCCACCTGGTCCGCGCCCTCGACGAGCCGCTTCCCGCACGGCTCAGCGCCCTCCGGGACAACCGCGCCGCACTTTTGGAACTCCTTGCTGGACACCTCCCAGAGTGGGAAACGGCACGCCCGGCCGGCGGACTGTCCGTCTGGTGCAGGCTGCCAGCACCGGTCAGCACGGCGCTGACCATGATCGCCCCGGACTTTGGTATCCGGCTGGCCGCCGGGCCGCGGTTTGGCATCGGCGGCGCGTTCGAACGCTACCTCCGGGTACCTTTCACCCTGCCGCCGGACCAGCTGGAGACCGCCGTCCTGGCCCTGCGCTCAGCCCAGGACCGGCTCGATGCCGCCCCGCAGCTCCGCCGGTCCCTGAAGAACGCGCCGGCCCTGGCTATCGCGTGAGGCGTGGGTTTTCGGGATCAGCTGCCGCCGGCACCGCGGCCTGCGGCCCGGCCCATCCGCTGCTTGGCCGTATTGGTCCCGGCCCCGACCGGGACGTGAGCCGTAGCCTTGGCCAGCCCAAACTCCGGCATCCCGTTGTAGACAACCTCGATCCCGCCGGCCGGCACCTGGTACGTCTCATGCCACACGCCGACGTCGCCGGTCCCGGAGAGTTCCTGCATGAATCGTCGCCACGGTTCCAGGTGCGGGGACTCCCGGTCCGCGGCGAACTTCCGCAGGTGCTCGGGGCTCTCCCAGTAGCTGAGCAGGATGGTGGTGCGCCCGAACCACTGCTCACAGCCGAGCATTCCCGCCGCGGGGTCGGCGGCCAGGTGCTGGAGCATCCGCGGCATGGCGGCAGCCACCTTGCCGACGGTCCCGACCTTCCACCATCGGTTCGCCCGCATGCCGATCAGGAAGACCGTCACCGATTCGCGGCCCGGGTCAGCGGTGTACCGGCCCGGAAATACCCTCTGCGCCATGGGAACTCCTTCGGTTCGCGGTTTCATAACCTTGTTTCATAACACCGTTACGAAACAAGGTTATGAAACAATGGACTCCATGGCAAGACCCGTAGTGCATAACGATTCCCTCAGGCAGGGCCTTCTGGCCGTCACGGCTGACCTGATGGACCACGACGGTCCCGCACGCGTCAATCTGCGGGATGTGGCAGCGGCCGCCGGCACGTCCACCACGGCCGTCTACTCGCTGTTCGGCGGAAAATCCCAGCTCCTGACGGCCGTCGTGGACGACGGGTTCCGGTCCTTCCGCGACTCACAGGTGGCCGCGGCCCCGGGCGGGCTTCGGGGACTCGGCGCGGCCTACCGGACCTGGGCGCTGGAGCATCGGGCACTCTACCGGCTGATGTTCGGCGGCGCACTGGCCGCCTACGTCGATTGCCAGCCCAGCCCCGATGCTGCCGCCGATGCCATGGAGCCCCTAATGGAAGCAGTGGCCTCCGCCCAGTCTGCCGGCACCGTGCTGCAGGCACCGGCGGAAATGGTCGCCGTCGCAATCTGGGGGCAGGTCCACGGCCTTGTAAGCCTGGAACTGGCCCAGGTGGGCCCGCCGGACGCAGACTGGGCCGCGGCCTACAGCGCCTCCCTCGACGCGGTCGCCCGCGGCTGGGCCGCCTGACGCGACCGGACTTTCCCGACGCGCCGATCCGCCCGCGACGCGCAAATTATCTGACGCAGGTGGATTTCCCGGTGCGCCAGATAATGTGCGAGTCGATAACCGTGCGCCGGCCTCAGGCCAACCTACGCGTAGACCTTTTCGAGGAAGCCGCTCCAGGCCTCGGTGGTCGCTGAAGAGTCACCACTGCCGCTGAAGTCGTGCACAGTCATACCCACCGGAGCACCGAAGGCGTTGCGGCCGAAGAACCGGTACATCGCATCCGACGTCCGCAGGCCCAGGAAGTTCTCGTTGGAGAAGTCCACTTCCCCAGACAGCCGCCCCACGCCGTCGAGCTCCAGCTCAACGGCGGAACCCCGCGCCGCAGAATCCACGCCCATAGCTTTCTTCAGGCGGTCGAAACCGTCCGGGGTCTGCGACGCTGCCGGAGACAGGATGTCCGTAAATACCGCCGGCTTGCCGTCGAAGTACTGCAGGTACTGGCCCAGCGTGTGCAGGTAGAACGCCGTGTGCTTGCTGGCGCCGTCGTACTGCTCGTCCCATTGGTCGGCGAAGATCCCGCTGTGGACATAGTGCAGCCGGGCGCGGCCGCCGTCGAGCGGTTCCAGCACGTGCTCCAGCTGGTTGAACCAGCCATCCGGGCCGTCCATCCGGGAGACGAGATGCGTGGGATGCTCCTGCACGGTCTTGACGTCCGGCCACTGGTCCGTGGGGAACATCCACGCCGGCGTTCCACTTGTCACGGCTTCCCAGACACGCTCGGGCGTGCCGGGCAGTTCGGTGTCGTACACGATCTCAAATTCACGGTTGTCAGTCATTGTCCTGCTCCTTCGCTGAGAGGGGTTTGATGGGGGTTTTGAGAACGGGGTGAAGAGCGACGACGAGCCGGTGCTTTCGTCCGCCCCCCGCCGAAGTGCCACTTGGGGGCGAGCCGCCTGCCGGGGCGCCGCCCGGGCCGGCGACCGCGCCGCCGTCGTGATACTTCTCCACCAGGCGGGTCACGGCGACACCGAGTTCCTCGGCAAACGCTGCCCGGTCCGCGGCCGTCCGGAAGGTGATCTCGCCGTCGATGGCGAACGTTGCCAGTTTCTGCCTGGCCGCGGCCGCGCCGGCGATCAACTTACCCACCTCCTGGACCATCCGCCCGGCGAGCGCCAGCAGCCAGAAGGCCGAAAACCTGTCCGAGAACCGGTGCGGATCCGGTGCCACCGACGCGAGGGCCACCGGGGAAATCAGGTAGGAGGCTGCCGTCGCCTGGAGGACGCGCTCGGTGACGTTCCCCTTGCGCCGCTCCTCCACGAGTTCCACGAGTCCGTGCCGCTCGAGGGCCTTGAGGTGGTAGTTGACCTTCTGCCGCGGCAGGCCCACCTTGGCGGCAAGCTGCGTGGCCGACCCCGGCTCCGCGAGTTCCTGGAGGATGCGCGTCCGGATCGGGTCCAACGACGCTTCCGCCGCGGCCGGGTCCTCGATCACTTCGATGTCCAACATGCGTCCATCTTGCCAACCGACAACTTTTATTGTCAAGAACTTTTTTACCGTCGGTTGTCAGGGTCGCCGGGAACACTCCGATTCGATGGTTCCCTGCCCGATCGATGGGTCCAACCATCGAGTGCGCAGGGAACCGTCTAAACGGGCGCGGGCTGGGGCGGGCTCGGGGCGGGGCCAAGGGACCCGGCAAAGTAGAATGGACCGGTGATGCAATCCCCCCTCCCCGTGCGCGAAGGCGTCAACGCCACCCGCCTGCGCCTGCCGGACGAGGGGCCGTGGACCACCGCGATGGACTACATGATGCACCGGTGGGGCCACATCGATCCGCAGGGCATCGAGGACAGGTTCGACGCCGGCGAGATCGTGGGCGAGGGCGGCGTCGCCCTGGACCGGGCCACCAGGCTCGAGGACCACACCTTCATCTGGTACTACCGCTCATTGCCGCCGGAGACCCGCATCCCGGTGGAAATCAGCATCCTGCACCAGGACGACCACCTCCTCGTGGTGGACAAGCCGCACTTCCTGCCCACCACCCCCGGCGGTACCTACATCCAGGAATCGGCCCTGGTCCGGCTCCGGAACCAGCTCAACCTGCCGGACCTGATCCCCATGCACCGCCTGGACCGGATGACCGCCGGCGTGCTGCTGCTGTCCACCAACCCCGAAACCCGCGGAAATTACCAGGTGCTCTTCGAGAAGCGGCAGGTGCAGAAGGAATACGAGTGCGTCTCCGCCGCGGAGCCCGCCGCCGGACACCCCGCCGTCGACTTCCCCGTGGTGGTCCGGAACCGGATGACCAAGTCGCGCAGCTACCTGCTGGCCGAAGTGATCGACGGCGAGCCGAACGCGGAGACCCGGATCGAACGGCTTGAAACGTTCGACGGCGGCACTTCAGCAGGTGCCGCTGGCACCCGCGCGCCTGGCACCCCTGCGGCTGGCACCAACCTCGCCGAAACCCACTCCGCCCGCCTGGCGCGGTACCGACTGGAGCCGCACTCCGGAAAAACGCACCAGCTCAGGGTCCACATGGCCTCGCTGGGGCTGGGAATCGTGAATGACGCGTTTTACCCCGATCTGCTCGACAAGGCCCCGGACGACTACTCCAAGCCGCTGCAGCTTCTGGCCCGCGGCATCCGCTTTGTCGACCCCATCAGCAAAAAGCCCGTGGAGTACCGCAGCGGGCTCCACCTCAGCAAGGCTACTCAAACACCGCGCTGATCGAACACCGTCTTGAAGGCCTGCTCCATCTCGGGGCTGAACAGCACAAACTCCGCCAACTCGAGCGCGCTGGCCGGAAGTGAGGCACCAAACCCTGTGACGGCGTCGTACGCGGCCTCCGCCACCTGGCGCCCGTGCCAGCCGTACACTCCCCCGCCCACCGCCGGGACTGCGATGGAAGCCGCACCCAGCGAGTCCGCCAGCCGCAGGCTTTCGCTGAAGCACGAAACCAGTAGCGCCGGGTTGGCCTGCCCCACGTGCCGGTTGGGCCCAACAGTGTGGATTACCCAGCGTGCCGGCAGACGGAATCCAGGAGTGGCGACGGCCGCTCCGGGCGCCAGCCCGTGCGGCAGGTCCGTTTCGCGCAGTTCGCGGCAGGCGGCCAGCAGTTCCGGCCCGGCGGCCCGGTGGATGGCCCCGTCCACACCGCCACCGCCCAGCAAACTGGAGTTGGCCGCGTTCACGATCGCGTCAACCGTGCGTGTGGTGATATCGCCTTGGAGGATGATGATCCGCATGCCGCCAGTTTCCCACCTACGGGGTGCGGCTCATAGGCCCCGCATCACCGCAGCCGAGGCACGCAACCAGGCCTCGCGGGTGGCCGGCATCAGCGCCTGGTAGTTGAGCGGCCCGCCGGAGACGAGGGACTTGTCATGGGGAACGTCGAGGACTTCCCTTGTCAGCGTCTCGAAGTGGGTCCGGGTCCTGTCATGAAGCTGCAGATCGGTGTGCAGTGACGGCGCGGCCAGCAGGGTTACGGCGTTGCTGACTTTGTCCTGGTAGCCGCGTTCACGCAGCCCGTCCACGAGCCAGACCGCACTGGCCACCGTGTCTTCGCGGACCGTGGAAACGATGACCAACTCGTCCGCCGCCGCCACAGCGGCTTCCCAGTTCGAGGACCGCATGTTGTTGCCGGTGTCCACCATGATGATCCGGTAGAAGCGGCGCAGCGCCGAGTGCAGCCGGTCGAATTCACGGCTGCCGATGGTGGCGGCCCCGGCCGCGTCCTCGTCCGAGGCCAGCACATCAAACTGCGAGGATCCCTGGTAGCGCACATAGCGGTCCAGGTCCCCGATCCGGCCAAGGACAGGGTCTTCGAAGCGGTCCACTTCCCGCATCAGGTCAACGGCAGTGCCGGCGTGCCCGGCCAGAGGCGCCCGCCACCCCATGGTTCCGCGCGTTTCATTGTTGTCCCAGGCAAGCGTGTACCCGCCGCGCTGGATGCCCAGCGTCGCGGCCAGAAGCAGGGTTGCCGTGGTCTTGTGGGCGCCGCCCTTGGGGTTAACCACGACGACGGTCCGGGGGCCGTCCAGGCGCCGCTGAACCTCTTCGACGGCGTCCAGGTGGGCGAGTTCCCGCCTGCCGGGACCGAGGCTCAGGGAATTGCGGCTGAGCCGCCGGACAGCGCCCTGCCAGCCCAATTCGGCGAGCGGCGGGGCGGGCTGGGTGGGCCTGTCGGCGAGGAAATCCTGGAGGGTGGGAACGTCGTCGGGAATGGCTGCGGCCGGGAGGGCCGCGCGGGCTTGAAAATGGGCGGGAGCACGCAATGGCGCCGGGGGGACCTCGTCGGGCATGGCCGCGGGAGGGACTGCGATAGCCATGGCGGACCTTCCTTTCTGTAGTGGCTTCCCTATCTGTAACGGCTGCCCCATCTGTAATGGCTTCACTGTCTGCGGCTTCACTGCCCGGAGGTGCCGTGGCACGACGGACTCCGGCTCCGCCGCCATTCGCCACAGGCGCCTGCCGAGGCGGCCAAGCAGGTCGAGGAGGACCGACAGCAACCGGTACAGCAGAATGGCCAGGCCGATCACCGGCAGCGACAGCATCAGGATGGACAGGATGGAGAGCGCAGCGGCCGCCGGGTCGCCGGCGGCGATGGCCTCGCTGGCGAGCCCCGCGTGCTGCCGGATGGCGTTAGCGGTCTGCTCGATGATCATGGGGAGGTTCAGCAACATCCAGCCAAGCGCCAGGCACAGGAGCGGCACCACCGTGACTACCCAGATGGTGACGATGCGGCGCGCGAACGTCCGGAGCTCGGCAACCCGCGGATCCACCGCGCGTCCGGGAATGAGGCTGAGCAGAACCGGGCGGATTCGGTTGAACAAGTCGGGGACACCGGCGATGTCGGCCAGGACGAAGTAGCCGTCGAAGCGCAGCGTCGGCACCAGCTGCTGGATCATCTCGAAATGCATCAGTGCCGCCGCCAGCAGGAAAAAGCCCTGCCCTGTCAGCAGGTAGGCGCCGCCCAGGCCGATCAGGCACAGGCAGTTGAAGTACAGCCCGCCAAGGTCGGTGCGGATCCTGCCCGCCCGGCCCAATCGGTAGGAGTCGGTGACGTTGGTGAAGAATGCCGGGAAGACCAGATAGACGCCGACGCCGATCACTCCCGGCCTGGCGCCGCCGTACCGGCACGCGGTGGCATGCCCCAGTTCGTGGATCACGGCTCCCGCCGTCAGCATCGCGAAGATGCCAAGGAGCAGCGCCGGCGTTAGAAGTACCTGCTCCAGGGAAGCCAGGAAGTCGCCCTTGGCCAGCACCAGGATGTCGACGGCGGCCAGCCCGACCAGGACGGTGGCCACCACCGGACTCCAATACAGCGGGGCCAGGATCAGGGCTAGCGTGTTGACTGCCTTTTCCGGCAGCAGCGTTCCCCTCAGCCGCAGGGCCAGCAACGGGTTTGCCCGCGGCGGCGGCCCGGCCTCGGCTAAGTTCGCATCGGCGTCGTGAACGAGGCCCATCGGCGCCAGCCTGGTGTCGATGAGGTGGAGGAGTCCGCTCACACCGAGTTCGCGGCCGTAGGCGTCGCTGACATCGCGCGCCAGCTCATCAGCGGATTTCTCCGGCGAGACGGTGGCCATGACCAGCTGGAGAAGCTCCGACAGCTGGACAATCTGCCCGTCTCCGCGCTGCAGCAGGTAGCTGCGGTCCTTGAGACCAGACCCCTCAACCGGTCCCAGGAAAACAAGCCCGGGTGACGGCGACCAATGCCGGACAAAGTCAGCTTCGGGTGCTGTGGTCACGGTCCCCACCTAGGTTGAGCCACTAAGAACGGCGGGCATGCTCCGACGCTGAAGCATGCCCTCCGGGTTTCCTGTTGATCCTGCGGACCTACTGCTGCAGGACGATCACTTCCTGCCAGGCGGCCGAGTTCGCGATTGAACCGATCGAGGCCGCATTGATGGCGATCGAAAGGTTCACGGCGATCACGGGAGCAACGTTGATGTTGAAGAACAGCGTTTCCCTCATTGGAAGCAGTTCTGCAACCTCGGCGTCGAGATCCACCGGTAATAGCGCGGTTGATGCCGTCATAGCACCTCACTTCTCTCCCCCGGGCAATCCCAGGGTCCAGATATCGGATGATAGACGGACTTAACCCTGGACTACGGCGATGTTCTGAAGCGCAGTGCTGTGTGCTACCGCAAAGAACGACGCAGCGTTCAGAGCCACAGACGAGTTGCTTGCGTAAACACCCGCCCAATTCGTGTCCAGAAACAGGGTCTCCCGCGAAGGCAACAGCTCCACTTTCTGGCTTTCCAGTTCGTGAACGGTAAGTTCCTTCATCATGTCAATCACCCCCTTTCGACGTCCCGCGATCAGTCAACGCGTAGCCCCGTTGTGGCTTCGTTACTGGGCTGTTATTTTTCCGTTGTCGCATAAGACTAATGTGGTGACAGTTATGACTTGGGCGCCGAATAATCTTTGCCTAAGATGGTCATACTGGACAGTAATGTTCCTGGACGACGTAAATTGCAGACAAGGAAAGCAGGCGCCGATTCATGGCGGACATTGAAGGCACCATGGTCATCCGCGCGTGGGCGGAGCCTGCCCAGAACCATCGTGTACGGGCACGCCTGATCTCCAGCCATCCGGGCCAGGACCAGGAAATTGTGGAGACGGCCGGCGATGCAGAAGAAGTCATTTTGGCTGTGCAGCGTTGGCTCGATGTGCTGAAGGCATCAGAAACCACTGCCAGCGCATAACCGTAGATTCCTTATCGGCTGAGTCGATTCCGGCAAGCCCTTATTGAATGACAACCGGCGCCATACTGATTGACCAGTATGTGGACTTATTGCCGGTATATAAACCTCAAAAACCCCTGTTACTAAATTGCCTTGACATGATGCGCCCCAGTGCCACGATGGTTATCTGGGGTATCGCGTGTTGTCCGGTCGCTTGAAGGGGATAGGCATGACGGTGGCTCTCGCACAGGATTGGCATCTAAGCCTGCTGGGGGCCTGGCGGTTGCGCCGCGGCACCAATACCGTGACGGTGGCCAGCCGGGAACAGCGGCTCATCGCGTGTGTGGGACTCCTGGGCTGCAGGCACCGGAGTTTCCTGGCTGGCCTGCTGTGGCCAAAAAGCAGCGAAACGCAGGCTGCCGGGAACCTGCGCACCACCGTCTGGTGCATCTCCCACGCGTTCCCGCACCTTCTCCTGACGGGCGCGGACACGCTGGAGCTTCACGAAGCGGTCAGGGTCGATGTCACGGCGCTGCAGCGCCACGTCGCCACCCTGCAGTCCCAGCCTGAAGCCCGGATTCCTGACGGCTATCTCGACGACCTGAGCCGGGCTGACCTGCTGCCCGGCTGGTACGACGACTGGGTGATATTTGAACAGGAGCGGCTGCGGCAGTCGCGCCTCAGCGCGCTGGAGCTCATGGCCCGGCAACATCTGGCGGCCGGTGAACCCGGCAAAGCTGTTATCGCGGCGTTGTCCGCGGCAAGCATCGAACCACTGAGGGAATCCGCGCATCTGCTGCTGGTCCAGGCCCATCTGGCCGCCGAGAACCGAGCCGCCGCAGTCCGCGCCTACACGATGTTTGCCAGCCGCCTGGAGGGCGAACTCGGCGTCCTTCCCTCAAGCCAGCTGAGCGAGCTTGTCTCTGCGTTCCATCCGCACTGAGCGAGCATCTGCACTGAGCGAGGAATCATCATGGATACCCTCATCGAAATCCCCGGAGACCGCACGGCGGCCAAGTTCGCCTACGCGGCCGCCGGCCTGGGCGTAGTAGGCGTGGCATCACTGGGCGCCATGTACGCCATCGAAGTGCCAAAGAACGGACCCTACGTCTTCGGCACCATCAACGATGCCACCGGCGGCGTCTTCCAGTTGGTGATCATCCCGGTGATCGTCCAGGTTCACCGGCGCCTGCGCCGCACACCCGGCTCCGAGGCCGCCAAATGGCTGGTGATCGCGGCCAGTGGCGCAGGATCAGCAAGCTCGTTCCTCCTGGTCGCGAAGAAGCTCGATTTCACGGTGTCCACTGGCATCTCGGTGGGGGCAATGATGGTCCAGGCCGGCTGGTTCCTGCTGGCCCACCGGGCACTGCTCAAGAGGGGCAGCTATCCCCGGGATCTCGCGAAGCTGGGACAGTTCATTGGCGGCGCCTTGTTGGTGGCGTTGCCCCTGGCGGCGCTGACCGCGGTGGAACAGGCGCCGGCCTGGATCCGCTGGGGCATCGGCGGGGCGGGAATAGCCTTTGGCGCCACAGCGTGGGTCGCCTGGCCGTACTGGTATTTCCTCGCGGCCCGGCACCTCAGCCACGTCCCCAGGGAAGTTCCTGGCGGAGCCCCAGGTCCACGCCGTCGAAACATCGGCACCGGGTACTGAAGCACTTGCTGAACCCAACGCCCGGCAAGTCCGTGCCGCTGGCCGGCTCAGGCCGTGCTGCCGCGCAAATGTGCGGTACTTTGTGGCCATGGACTTTGGCAACGCCGACAGCTGGGGGGCGGCGATTTACTTCTGGATCGTCCCCGTGGTCCTCGGCGATGCCATCTTCCCGCCCATCCCCTCAGAGATGGTGGTGATTACCGGCGGCGCCCTCTCGGCCGACGGCCGGGCCAACGTCTTCCTGGTGGGGGCACTGTCCGCAGTGGCGTCCTGGGTCGGCGACATGGTGGTGTTCCAGCTCTTCAAACGCCGGCTCAGCCATGTCCTGGACCGCTGGCGCTGGGGCCGCAAGGTCCATACGGGCATCCACGCGGCCATCGCCAAGGCCGGCCGCTCCTCCACCTACGGAACCATCATCGGCGCCCGTTTCATCCCGGGCGGGCGGCTGGCGACGTCGGCGGCTTCGGGCATCGCCGACGTTTCGGCCCCGGGGTTCAGCCTGTGCGCCGGCCTCGGCGCGGTCCTCTGGGCCAGTTGGCTGGTGGGCCTGGGCTACTTCACGGGATCGGCAACCAACCTGCCGTTCTGGGCGAGTTCGCTGATCGGCGTGTTGCTGGGCCTGGTGATCGGGGCCGCCGTCGGCGTCATTGTCACCCGCCGGCGCGGCACCCGCTCACCCGTGGACGAGCCCGCCCCCGGCGAGTGAGCTGGGACGGCTGAGCTAAACGGGCGCCCAGCGGCCGCGGTTACGGCGGAGCACCGTCAGTGAGCCGGTGAGTGCAACGCGTTCGACGGCGTCGCGCATCATCGCTGCCGATTCGCGCGCCTGCTGGTTCTCACCGCTGTATTTGGTCGCCTCCACGAGGAAGCGGAGGTTCAGTTGGGGGACGCCGGCGGCAAGTTCGATCTGGTTGGATTCCACATGGTGACGGGTCTCCAACGCCTCGACCGCTGCGGCCATCACGGCTTCCGGCGGGTTGCCAGGCTTCAGTCCGGTGATTTTCAGGCGGGTCTGGAACGAAGGCATGCCTCAACCCTAATACGGCGTGTTCCTGGTCCCTTCCCTGTGGTGGGACAGCTGGACGGCGCCAGCGTCAGGCAAATAACCTCAAGCAGCTGCCGAGGTCCGTCAGGAACCGCACCACCATGGTTTTCCGCGCGGGACAGGACTAGAATGTGGCCTCGGTCTCATAGTCACACCTGACAATCATCAAGAAAGAAGACCGAACATGAGACGGACCACAATGCGAGTGATTGCGGCGGTATCGGCAGGCATGTTGGCATCAATGTTAGGGATCGGCGTCGCCTCCGCCGGCAGCCGGAGTGACCTGGCCGAAGTGCGACAGGCCACAACCCAATATCACGACGTTAGTGCGGCCATTGCCGCGGGCTACCAGCCCGTGGGTGAGTGCGTTCCAGGCATGGGCTTTCACTACGTCAACTTCAGTCAGTTCGGTCAGATGAAGCCATTGGTCCCGGACGCACTGACGTATGCAGCGAACAAAACGGGCCAGCTCAGACTGGTCGCAGCGGAGTGGTTTAAGGTCGACGCCGACCAGGACCTGGCGACCGACACAGACCGGCCGAGCATGTTCGGCAAGGCATTCGACGGACCAATGCTCGGGCACGCTCCCGGCATGCCAATCCACTACGACCTCCATGCATACCTGTGGCAAGGTAATCCGGACGGCGTCCTGGCAACCTACAACCCGAATGTTCACTGCCCCGAACCGTAAGAGCGATCCGTTCGGCGAGGTCAGCGGGCCGCTGGCTGTGCAACATGGGTCCTACCCGGTGTTGCGCAGGCCGGCCGCCACCCCGTTGACGGTGATCAGCATGGCCCGCTGGAGCCGTTCGTCGATCTCGGCGCCGCTGATGCTCCCGCCTTCGGCGTTCTGGGCAGCCCGCACGCGGCGGAGCAACTCCACCTGCAGGTAGCTGATGGGGTCCAGGTACTGGTCCCGGATCTCCAGCGACCGCTTGAGCGTCGGCTGCGCGTCCAGGAGCACGTTCTCGCCGGTCAGGTTCTGGATCTCGGTGACCGTGAGTTCGTACTCTTCACGGATGGCGCGGAAAATGTGGTGCAGGTCCTCGGGAACCAGGGTGGCCACGTAGTACCCGGCGATGTCCATGTCCGTCTTGGCCAGCGTCATCTCCACGTTGGAGACAACGGACCGGAAGAAGTGCCAGTTCTCCATCATCTCCACGAGCTGCGGGGAGTTTCCGGCCTCGCGGGCAGCCTTCAGGCCCGAGCCCACACCGAACCAGCCCGGGACGATCTGCCGGGACTGGGTCCAGCCGAACACCCAGGGGATGGCACGCAGGCCGCCAAGCCCCGCCCCGGAATCCGGGCGTTTGGACGGGCGTGAGCCGATGTTCAGCGAGCCCAGCTGCTCCACCGGAGTGGACGCCAGGAAGTACGCTGGCAGGTCAGGATGGTCGATCAGGTTCCGGTACCGGTCGAAGGCGCCGTCGGAGATGATTTCCATAACGTGCCCGTACCGTTCGCGCTGGTCGTCCGACGTGCGCGGATCCCGGTGCAGGGCCGAGCCCTGGAGCACTGCCGCGAGGGACAGCTCCAGGTTTTCCCGGGCCAGCTCCGGCAGCGAGTATTTGTCCGAGATGACCTCGCCCTGTTCGGTGAACTTGATCTCGCCTTCCAGCACGCCGTTGGGCTGGGCCATGATGGCGTCGTAGGTGGGTCCGCCGCCGCGGCCCACGGAACCGCCGCGGCCGTGGAACAACCGGACACGGACGCCGTGCTTGGCCGCAACGTCGCGCAGGTTGCGCTGGGTCTTGTGGATCTCCCACTGGCTGGTCATCACGCCGGATTCCTTGTTTGAGTCCGAGTAGCCCAGCATGATTTCCTGGACGTCGCCGCGCAGCCGGACCAGGTCGCGGTAGGACGGAACGGACAGCAGCTGGTCCACGATCTCCGCCGAGGCACGCAACTCCTCCACGGTCTCCAGAAGCGGCGCGAACCCGATCTTGGCGTAGGGGGCGTCGCCGAACAGGTTGATCAGGCCTGCCTCGCGGGCCAGCACGGCCGCGGCCAGGACGTCGTCCGCGCCGCGGGTCATGGAAATGATGTAGGTCTCGATGACGTCCGGACCGTACGTGCGCAGGGCGCGGCGGATCTCACGGAAGACGTCGTACGTGCCGTCAGCGACGCCGTCGAGCTTAATCGGGTGGCCGGACAGCGGCCGGCGTGAGGCGAGCTCCGAGCCGAGCACCTCGAAGCGTTCCTCACGGCTCAGTTCGGCATAGCGGATGCCGGGGCCGCCCAGCCGGTCCATCAGCTGGCCAACGGCGTCGTGGTGGTGGTCCGCGTGCTCGCGGATGTCCAGGGTGGCCAGGTGCAGGCCGAAGGACGCGACGGCGCGGCGGACACGGGCCAGCGCGCCGTCGGCAGCGAGCGACGCCGAGTGGTTGCGGAGGGACAGCTCCAGCAGCTCGAGGTCGTTGAGGAGTTCCTCGGTGGAGCTGTAGTCACGGCCGTGCTCGTGCGTGGAGTCCGCGGCCACCCGCTTGCCCGTGTTGATGAGCTTGGCTTTGATGCAGGTGAGCTTGAGGCGGTAGGGCTCCTGGGCGTTGAGCTCCAGGACGCGCCGGTCCAGGCCCGGCAGCTTCTTCAGGTCCGCGTCGATGGAGTCCAGCAGGGTCTGGTCCGCGCCGGACAAGGCGGTGGAGTTGGACAGGATGGAGATCAGCTCATCCATCATCGCGATGCTGATGCGGACGGCGTGCTGGTTCTGGATCTGCAGGATTTCCCGGGTGACCGCAGCCGTGACGTTGGGGTTGCCGTCCCGGTCGCCGCCGATCCAGGACCCAAACCGGATGGGTGCGTCCTGGGACGAAAGGCTGACGCCGTGCTCACCGAGCAGTTCCGAGAAGTCCGAAAGCATCTCGGGCATGGCATCGGTCAGGATGCCGCCGAGGTAGTAGATCGCGTTGCGGGCCTCGTCCACCGGGGTGGGGCGTACCTGGCGCAGTTCGTCGGTCTGCCACATCTGGTCGATGACTTCGGAAAGCTGGCGGTCCTGCCGGCGGCGCGCGGAGGTGCCTTCCTTCGTGGGCTCGGCCAGGACATCAGAGAGCTTGCGGATCTTGTCCAGCACGGAACGGCGCGAAGCCTCGGTGGGGTGGGCGGTGAAGATGGGGCGGACGTCCAGCCCGTTGACCACTTCCTGCAGGACTTCGGGCCCCGCTTGGGCGGCGATTTCGGTGACGGCCTTGGCCAGCCACCCGTCCTTTTCCTTCCGTGTCCGCAGGCCGCGGACCCGGTGGACCTGCTCGGCCGCGTTGGCCAGGTGGAAGTAGAACGCGAATGCACGGACCAGGTCGGTGGCCTGCTCGATCGGCAGGGAGCCGAGCAGTTCTCGGACCTGTTCAACGACGTCGTGCGCGCTCCATGGGCCGGTGGCGTCGGCACCGCCGCGGGCGGCTTCCTTGGACTCCTTGGTGAGGAGGCGGACCTGCTCCACCAGATTGAGGAGTTCGGGGCCGTGCTGGCGGACCAGGGATTCACCCAGCAGTGTGGAGACGCGCCGGACGTCGGCCCTCAGTTCAGAGGCGAGGTCGGTTGAGGAGTTCATTGCAGTGTTAGCCATGGAAACTGTCTTTCGAGGGTTCGGACTTGGCTCGTACACTGCGCTGGATACTGTGAGCCACGTTACTAGCTATCGATGCTACCTGCACGGGATGGCGAAGGCGGAATCCGTCTCAGATATTGCGCCGGTCGCCGCCCCTGCCGCGCCGGACTTCAGCGGACGATCTTGAAATTGAAATCCGGGGTCCCCAGCACCGATCACAGTCGCAGCCACACCGGGAGCATCATCTCCGCTCCCCGGGCGGTGGTGATGTCTCCGAGGTCAATAATATCGCGGTGGCCCAGCTCCTGGCGGAGCGCCGTCACGGTGTTCTTGGCACCGGCGTCGTCGCCGGAGACAAACACCGAGTGGTCCCCGCCGCCCAGCCGTCCGGGGTCAACCTTCAGCCCTGCGTTCATCGTGTTCAGGGTTTTGACCACCCGCGCCTCCGGAAACGCGTGCTGGATCCGTTCGGCGTTGCTGTCCGTGTTGACCGGGTTAAGCACCGGCGGCATGCCCTGGGAGAAGTCGAGCGGGTTGGAAACGTCCACCACCACTTTCCCCGACAGGTTGGCCGAACGCGCGGCACTGAGGGCACTGAGGGCGCCCGCTCCGTTCGTTGCATTGACTATCAGTTCCGCCGCGGCTGCGGCCTCCGCGAACGTTTCCAGGGCTATGTGCTGGTGCGCTGCGTGCCATTCGCTGAAGGGCGGCGTGCCCATGGCGTCCGGCGCGCTGCGGGCGAGAGTCTCCCCCGGGTCGCGAGTACCCACCACCACGTCGTGTCCCAGCGCGGACAGCGCGCCCGCGAGGGTCCGGCCTGCGAAACCCGTGCCCAGGACCGCGATTTTCATGGTTCCTCCAAGGTCAGCCGTGGGAGTCCGGAAACGAAGCTCCGCGCTTTCGACGTTACTCTCCGCCGCCTGCAAGACAAGGGCCGCGGCAGCAACGCGGCGCGAGGTCCGTGGTGCTCCGCGGCGGTCCGTGGTGGAATGGACAGCGTCCGCGCCGGGTTGTAAACCCTGACGTCGTAGCCGGGGAATCAGAACCCCTTTTGGAGGAACCATGGACACCACCGCAACCGCGCAGCTGGAACGCTGGCAGCGTTTCCGCACGAACCGGAACAAGGCCCTCGCCACCCGCCACGGCTGGCTGACGCTCACCTCCTTCCAGTGGCTGGAATCCCGGCCCGCCGCCATCGACGTCGCCCCCGGCCTCTGGTCAACGGACGGCACGACGGCGACACTCACCGCTGTGGCGCACGACGGCCTGACGCTGGTGGAAACGGGCGAGCCCATTGACGGGACCATCACCGCCTCCCTCGCCAACGAGGAATCCCTGATGTGGGTGCAGTTCGGCGGCGCGGACGGGCAGCAGGTAGTGGTGGAACTCGCCATGCGCGCAGACCGGTACGCCATCCGGACCCGCGATTCCGGCTCGCCGGTGCTGACGGAGTTCGACGGCGTTCCCACGTTCGACTACAACCCGGACCTCGTGATTGAGGCCGCCTACGAGGCGTATCCGGAACCGGTGGCCGTCCCGGTCGGAACGGCCAATCCGCTGGTGGACGGCGTCCATTATTCAGTGGGCGAGGTGGTTTTCCGGCTGCCGGGCGTCGAGCACCAGTACCGTCTGCACGCCGAGGAGGAAAAACTGGGCGCACTGACCATCACGTTCCATGACGGGACCAACGGTGAATCAACGGATGAGTGGCGGAAAGTCTCCACGCCCCGGCCACGCATTGACGCGGCCGGGAAGGCCACGGTGGTCCTGGACTTCAACCGCGCCATCAACTACCCCAGCGCCTTCACCCCGTTTGGCACCTGCCCCATGCCCGTGAAGAACAACAGCCTCGACGCGAAGATCGAAGCCGGCGAAAAGCAGCCTCTCCTCGCTGATTGAGCGCGAAAGGACACTTAAGCCCAGCGGAACGGGGCCTCAAATGTCCTTTCGCGCTAAATGGTGGGTCAGACGATCGCTGAGACGCCGGTGACCGCCCGGCCCACAATGAGCGTGTTGATTTCGAACGAGCCCTCGTAGGTGTAGATGGCCTCGGCGTCGGCGAAGATTTTGGCCATCCGGTAGTCGGTCACGATGCCGTTGCCGCCCAGGAGGGACCGGCCCAGCGCCACTGTCTCGCGCATCCGGGCGCTGGTGTAGGACTTGGCGAGGGCCACCTGCGGCATGTCCGCCACGCCGTCGTCCTGCAGCTGGGCAATACGCGCCATCATGGCCATGCTGGCTACGGCGTTGCCCAGCATGGTGACCAGCTGCTGCTGGATGAGCTGGAATTTCGCCAGCGGCCGGCCGAACTGGTGGCGTTCGACGGCGTACTGCCGGGCGACGTCGAACGCCGCCAGCTGCTGCCCCACCGCCTGCCATCCCACCATGATCCGCGAGCCACGCAGGAGCTGGTTGGTGTCCTCGAAACTGCTGATGCCGGCGAATCGGTCGGCCTCGGCGACCTGGACATCCTTAAGCACAATGTCCGCGTTCTGCACGGTCCGGAGCGCAATCTTGTTCTCGATCCGGCTCCGGCTCACGCCCGGCAAGGAAGCATCAACGATGAACCCTCGGACCGCGCCCTGCCCGTTGGCAGCCACGGCCTCGTCCTTGGCCCACACGAGCATGTAGTCGCAGAACGTCCCGTTCCCGATCCAGCGCTTGGCGCCGTTGAGCACCCACGCGTCGCCGTCGTCGTCGGGCTCTCCCGTTGCACTGGAGATGCGCCGGGCACTCGTTTCCATCCCGCCGGCAACGTCCGAACCGTGGTCGGGTTCGGTGAGCGCGAAGGCGCCCGTGATACGCAGGCTTGAGGCGTCCGCAAGCAGCCGCTCTTTCTGGCCGGCCGAACCGAAACCGTAGAGCGATTCCACAAAAAGGTCGTGGTGGACCAGGAAAAATGTTGCGATCGAGGTATCGACGCGCGTCATCTCTGCGATGACCAGTCCGGCGAACAGGTTGCTGTAGCCGCGCTGCGCCGGTGTGCTCAGCTCCAGCGCGGCGAGCTTGGGCAGGATGTGCGCCGGGAACTCCGCCTTGTTCCACCAGTCCGACGCGTAGGGGGCGATCTCCGTGGCCAGAAACTCCCGCAGCTCGGCCAGCTTGGCCCGCTCCTTCGAGCTGAGGAGTGACTCGAACGCGAAAAAATCGGCGGTGGGCAGCTCGTCGATCGCCCGTTCAGTGGTGGAGGGCTCGGTGGTGGAGGGCTCGGACGTGCCCGGCAGGCTCATTTCGGCCCCATTCGGATGGCACCGTCGAGCCGGATGGTTTCGCCGTTGATCATCGCATTTTCCACGATGTGGGCCACCAGACTCGCGTATTCGGCGGGCCGGCCAAGGCGCGACGGATGCGGGACCTGCCGGCCCAGCGAATCCTGCGTGTCCTGCGGGAGCGTTGCCATCATGGGTGTTTCAAAGATGCCCGGGGCGATGGTCACCACCCGCACCAGGGAGCGGGCCAGCTCACGGGCCAGCGGCAGCGTCATGGCGGCGACTGCGCCCTTGGAAGCGGCGTAGGCGGGCTGGCCGATCTGCCCGTCGAAAGCTGCCACGGAGGCGGTGTTGATGATGACGCCGCGCTCGGGGCCGCCGAGCTCAGTACTGATCGGTTCGGTGGATACCATGGCCGCGGCGGCCAGGCGCAGCACGTTGAACGTCCCGATGAGGTTGACCTGGATGACGCGGTTGAACGTGTCCAGCGGAAGGACGCCGTCCCGGCCCAGGACCTTGCCCGGCGTGGCGACGCCGGCGCAGTTGACAACAATGCGCAGGGGTCCCAGCGCCACGGCAGTGTCGACGGCGGCCTGCACCTCAGCCTCATTGGTGACGTCCGCGGGGACAAAGGCCGCTTGTGCCCCCGAACCGCCGGCGGCGTTCAGCGCTGCCACGTTCAGCGCTGAGGCGTTGAGCTCGGCGGCGTAGGCTGCACCGGCAGAGGACGGCAGGTCGATCAGCACCACCGAGGCGCCGGCGTCGAACAGGCGCTTCGCTGTGGCAGCGCCCAGCCCGGAAGCCCCGCCCGTAATCAGCGCGACAGTACCCAAGACGTCCATACATCCTCCTTGATGCGGCCCCAACACCATAAGACCGGCGCGGAACATTAGTTAGTGCATGTTAACTGAAAATCCTGTGGGCCGCACCCACTAGGCTGAACGGATGACCATGCCGGATGCCGAACCTGCCCACTGGCAGGACCGGGCCAACGTGGCGGCCCGCTCCGTCACCGGACTCTTCGGCCGGCGGCTGCTGTTCCTGCCGGGAACCCACGTGGCCGCCGTGCAATGGCCGTCAAAACACCTGAAGAACCTCCTCCACCCCTGGCACTACTGGTGGCAGGCGCACTACGTGGACTGCCTGGTGGATGCCGGGCGCCGCGAACTGGGCAACGGAGCCACCCCCGCGGCAAGGTTCAACGGCGCGCACCACCCCAGTGCCGGCAGGCTCGCGTCCAGGCTGGTCACGGGCATCCGGCTGCGCAACGCCTTCACCTTCGTCAACAACTACTACGACGACATGGCCTGGCTGGCGCTGGCGACGCACCGTCTGCAAAGCCTGGCCGAGGAGACGCGGCAGCCCGGTCGCCGCCGGAACGCCAGGGTCCGCAAGACGCTGACCCTGCAGTTCGATTCCGCCTCCACCGACGACCTCGGCGGCGGGACCTTCTGGAGCAAAAAGCGCGACTTCAAGAACACTCCGGCCACCGCCCCCGTAGCGCTCTACTACGCCCGGACAGGCCAGGAGGCCAAGGCGCAGCGGTTGGTGGACTGGCTCAATGGCGTGCTGTTTGATCAGGCCCGGGGCCTCTATGTTGACGGGGCGCGGCTCAGCCCGGCTGGCGAAGTGCTAGTGGAGAACAACCTCTACACCTACAACCAAGGCCCCGTACTGGGAGCCTTGCTGGAGCTCGGCGGCGACGCCAACCTCGCCAGGGCCGCGGCACTGGTGGCCGCGGTCGCAAAGCGGCTCACCGTACCGGGGCAGCGCATCCTCCGCTGCGATGGAACGGGCGACGGCGGACTCTTCACCGGGATTCTCTGCCGATACCTGGCACTCGCGGCCGTCGATGCCCGGCTCCCGGAGTCCGCCCGGAACACCGCGCAGGAGCTCGTGACAGCTACTGCCGAAGCCTTCTGGGCGGGCCGCCGGCCGGCCGGCCGCGGAGCGGCATCAGCCACGGCTGGGAACGTCCTGTTCTCCATCCACGCGGCACAACCGGCGGACACAACCTATCCGCCAGGTGCCGCCGTCGAACTTTCCACCCAGCTGCAGGCCTGGATGGCGCTGGAGGCCGCAGCGGCCATCCACAAAAGCCGTGAATGAATTAGGGCACGCAACAGTTCCGTAATGCATGTGATCCTGATCACTTAAGGGCTATGCCGCTTGGTGTCTTAGGTTTGGCTAACCTACAGTTTCTCGGGTGAGCCACCCCTTTATCCCCAGCTCACCAGGACCGTCGGTCCACACACTTTTCCCCAGAAAGTAGCACTCAATGAAGATCCGCAACAGCGCTCTGGCCGGCATCGCACTCGCCGCCACCGCAGCCTTGGGACTGACCGCCTGCGGCGGCACCACCCCGGCAGCCACCGGTTCCGCCTCTGCAGACGCCAAGGTGTCCGGCGAGATCACGGTCTACAACGCACAGCACGAATCCATGACCAAGGCCTGGGTGGAAGAGTTCACCAAGGAGACCGGCGTCAAGGTGACCCTGCGCCAGGGCAAGGACACCGAGATGTCCAACCAGATCATCCAGGAGGGCGACAAGTCCCCGGCTGACGTCTTCATCACCGAGAACTCCCCCGCCATGACCCAGGTGGAAAACGCAGGCCTGTTCGCCGATCTCACCGACGAGGTCAAGAAGCAGGTTCCGGCCGAGTACCGCCCGTCCACCAACAAGTGGACCGGCGTCGCAGCCCGCTCCACCGTGTTCGTGTACAACAAGGAAAAGCTCACCGAAGATAAGCTGCCCAAGTCCCTCTCTGACCTGGCCGGTCCGGAGTGGAAGGGCCGCTGGGGCGCATCGCCGTCCGGCGCCGACTTCCAGGCGATCGTATCCGCCTACCTTGAACTCAAGGGCGAGGCCGAAACCGAGAAGTGGCTCACGGCCATGAAGGAAAACTTCAAGGGCTACCAGGGCAACGGTGCGGTCATGAAGGCTGTCAACGCCGGTGAAATCGAAGGTGGCGTTATTTACCACTACTACTACTTCGGTGACCAGGCCAAGACCGGCGAGAACTCCAAGAACGTGGCCAGCCACTACTTCAAGAACCAGGATCCGGGCGCATTTGTCTCCGTATCCGGCGGTGGCGTGCTGAAGTCCTCCAAGAACAAGGCTGCTGCCGACGCGTTCCTCGCCTTCATCACGGGCAAGAAGGGCCAGGAGCAGCTGCAGACGGGCAAGGACTTCGAGTACACCGTGGGCGCCGGCGTGGCATCCAACGACAAGTTGGTTCCGCTGGCCGAACTGCAGGCACCGACGGTTGACTCCTCCAAGCTGAACTCCAAGAAGGTCACGGAGCTGATGACCAAGGCCGGTCTGCTCTAGCTTTTGGTTTCAACCCCAGAACTAACCGCCAAAGCGGCGATGGCGGGCAAGGGCAACAGCCCTCGCCCGCCATTGGCGGTTGCGCTCCTGGCCACACTGCTGGCCCTGTTCGCCCTCATCCCGCTGGGCTATGTCATCTACATGACGGCGGTCACTGGCTGGGATGCCAGCATTGAGCTGATCTTCCGCCCCCGGGTGGGCGAACTGCTGGTCAACACCCTCCTGCTGATGCTCATCGTGGTGCCCGCAACTCTGGTGGCGGGCGTGGGCGGCGCGTGGCTGGTGGAACGCACCAAGCTGCAGGGCCACAAGTGGTGGGCCGTGCTCCTGGCGGCGCCGCTGGCCATTCCCGCGTTTGTGAACAGCTACGCCTGGGTGTCCGCCATCCCTTCCCTGGAAGGCGTCTGGTCAGGCGCGCTGATCGCCACTCTGTCCTACTTCCCGCTGGTCTACATTCCGGCCGCGGCCACGCTCAGCCGGCTGGATCCGGCCATCGAGCAGTCGGCGGCATCCCTGGGCCTGGGCCCGTGGCAGGTCTTCTTCCGCGTGGTGCTGCCCCAGCTGCGCATCGCCGTCACCGGCGGTGGCCTGCTGGTGGGCCTGCACCTGCTGGCCGAGTACGGCGCCTTCGCGATGATCCGCTTTGAGACGTTTACGACGGCGATCATGCAGCAGTACGCTTCCACGTTCAACGGCACGGCGGGAAATATGCTGGCCAGCGTCCTGGTGTTCTTCTGCCTGATCCTCCTGGTGCTGGAGGTCCGCAGCCGCGGCACGGCCCGCTACGCGCGGATCGGCTCCGGCGCCCAGTCCAAGCCCCTGCGGCTCCCCCTGCACCGCTACCAGGTTCCCGCCCAGCTGGGACTGATGGCGCTCACTGGCCTGGCGTTCGGCCTGCCGCTGTGGTTTGTGATCCGCTGGATCGTGGCCGGCGGCGCCGAGATCTGGGATGTGGACGAGTTTGTCCCCGCACTGCTGCAGACCCTGGGGCTGGGCCTTGCCGGCGCAGTGGCCGCGACTGTTGTCGCCTTCCCCATGGCGTACCTGGCCGTCCGGCATCCAGGGTGGTTCAGCAAGTCCCTGGAGCTCTCCAACTACGTCACCAGTTCCATGCCCGGCATCGTAGTGGGTCTGGCCTTCGTCACCGTGGCCATCAACGTTGCCCCGGACATCTACCAGACCACCGGGCTGCTGGTGGCCGCATACGTGCTGCTGTTCATTCCGCGCGCGTTGGTGAACATCCGCGCCGGGCTGGCACAGGCCCCCAAGGAACTGGACGAAGCGGCCCGCGCCCTGGGCAGGTCTCCGTTCAATGCCTTCCTGAAGATCACGTTGCGCCTCACGGCTCCCGCGGCCGCCGGCGGCGCAGCGCTGGTGTTCCTCGCCGTCGTGACCGAACTGACCGCCACGCTGCTGCTCTCCCCCAACGGGACCAGAACCCTGGCCAGCGCGTTCTGGAGCAAGAGCAGCGAAATCGACTACGCCGGCGCAGCCCCGTATGCCCTGCTGATGATCCTGCTCTCGGCACCCATGACCTACCTTCTCTTCCAGCAGTCCAAGAAAGTGGCCGGACAGTGACCGAACAATCCCCCGCCAGGCTTCCGGAACCGCGGATCGCGCCGTCGGTGGCACCCACCACCAACAGCCATCTGCAAATCACCGACGTCACCAAGAACTTCGGTTCCCAGGCCGTCCTCAAAGGTGTCAACCTATCCGTGGCCAAGGGCGGGACCACCGCCATCGTGGGACCCTCCGGCTCGGGAAAGACCACCCTCCTGCGGCTGATCGCCGGCTTTGAACACCCCGCCACCGGCAGCATCTCGCTCAACGGCAGCAAGGTGGCGGGCGACGGCGTGTGGTTGCCTGCGCATAAGCGCCAGGTGGGGTACGTGGCACAGGACGGGGCGCTTTTCCCGCACCTGACGGTGGGCCAGAACATCGCGTTCGGCCTGGACACGGCCAAGCTCGCGGGTGGCCGCCGCGGGGCCGCGGGCCGCATCAGCGAGCTGCTGGACATGGTCTCCCTGGACGCCTCCATGGCCAAGCGGCGGCCGCACCAGCTCTCCGGCGGGCAACAGCAGCGTGTGGCCCTGGCCCGTGCACTAGCCCGCGAACCCGAACTGATGCTGCTGGACGAGCCCTTTTCAGCCCTGGACGCCGGCCTGCGCGTGGCAACCCGGCGGGCCGTGGCCAAGGTCCTCAACAAAGCCGGCGTCACCACCGTCCTGGTCACCCACGACCAGGCGGAGGCCCTGTCCTTCGCGGACCAGGTGGCCGTGATGCGCGGCGGCAAGCTGGCCCAGATCGGCAACCCGTTTGTGGTTTATACCCGCCCCGCCGACCGCGCCACCGCGGAATTCCTGGGCGACGCCGTCATCCTGGACGCCTGGATGGAAGGCTCGCTGGCCACCTGCTCGCTGGGCGGAATTCCTGTCCGCCGCCCGCCGGCCCAGGGCCGCGTGCAGCTGATGCTGCGTCCTGAGCAGATCCGCATTGCCGAGGATGGCCCCATCCGCGGCGTGGTGGTGGACACCGACTACTTCGGCCCGGAAACCACCGTGCGCCTCAAACTCTCTGTGCCACCCGAACTGGCCGACCGCGCCGACCACCGCTACCCCGGCGGCGGCGAAGTCATCACCATCCGGCACTGGAACGCCTCCATTGCCCGGCCGGGAATGGAACTCTGCCTGCGCGTGGTGGGCGAAGCCGTCGCCTTCCCGCTCGACCCCGCTTGTGATTGAGCCCGTCGCGCACCGGTGATTGAGCCCGTCGAAATCCGCCGCTACTAACCTCCGGCCGGCTTCTTCTTCTGCGGATACGGCGCCTCGCCCCGGGCCAGCATCTCCACAAAGCCGGCGATTTTCCGTTCCCGCGTGGACGCCTGATTCACGGAATTCGTCCGGTAAATCAGGGCATACCGGTTCACCGAGGTAAGGACGTCGAACATGGCCTGGGCAGCGGGGACGGCAGCGATGGCGGCGGCCAGATCCGGCGGAACTTCCGCCGTCGCCTGCCCCACATAGGCCGCTTCCCAGCGCCCGTCCGCCTTGGCGGCGTCGACCGCGGCGCGGCCGGCCGCAGTCATCCGGCCGGCAGCCTCGAGCTTCCCGATGCGGTCCACATTCCGCGCCGACCAGACGCTCTTCGGGCCGCGGCGGGTCATCCGCTGGAAGGAACTGTCGTCGTCGCGCCTTTTGCCCTGACCGTCGATCCAGCCAAAGCACAGCGCCTCCTGCAACGCTGCTTCGTAGTCCAGTTCAGTGGCGTTGCCGCCCTTCTTATGCAGCACCAGCCAGACGCCGGGGCTGGTGGCGTGGTGCTGTTCCAGCCACAGCCGCCACTCCGCCGCGTCCGCTACCAGCAGTTCCTCGAGTTCAATGGCCATGGCCCTATTCTGCCCGCCTTCTGCTGGAAGTGGCATGATGGCGGTAGCCGACCTGTCCTGGTTTCGAGGAGGAACCCATGCTGCGTGTCAGACCCGTCCATTTCACCTCCCGGCCGGACAGTTGGGAACAGCTCCTGGCTGCCCTGGGCCTGGCCAAGACCGTCGATGACGGCCCATGGCGGGAGTTCGACGCCGGTTCCGGCCGGCTGGCCCTGCACGTGGCCGACGCCGGCGGCACGGACGACGGCACCACTGCCTTGGGCGTGGAGGTGGGCGATCTGGCGGAATTCGGGCGGCGCACCGCCCTGGCCGCGGAGGAATCCGGGAACACGGTCGCCGAGCTCATCGCCGCCGATCACGGCGAGTCGTGCCGCATCACCGGCCGGGACGGCTTCAGCTTCCTGGCGGACAAAGGCGCCCGGGAGACGAACGCGGCTGACGCTGATCCGGCGCTGACCGTCGTCGGGGTCTGGTTTACGGAGGATCCCGGCGCCGCCGCCGTGACGCTGCAGGACATCGGCGCCAGGTTCCGCCCCGTCCCGGACGCCGACGAAACCGCCGACTTTACCGCCAAGAACGGCGGGGTGCTGATGGTGCGGCCGGCATCCGGGCCGCCGCGGTCCGGCCTGGGATTTGAGTACGACGGCGATCTGGGCGCCTTGCGGGACCGGCTCACCGCCGCCGGGCTGGACGTCAGCGAAACCGAGGAAGCCTTCGGCCGGACCCTGCACGTGGCCAACCCCGACGCCGCGGGCAGCGCAGGTACCGCCGACACAGCCGCAGCCACAACCGCCCCGCATGTCCCGCCCACGCTCTGGATCTCGCAGCGCCTCGCCGCGCCGTGATCCGCTCCAATCCGGACCGGGGTGCCCGGGGCTGTCTCTGCGGATAAGCCCGCCGAGGGGTGAGATTCCGGCGCTTTGGGCGCCGCTTTACGCTGATAGCTCACCCCTCAGCGGTCCGAGGCCGCCCAATGGGGTAAAACTTAACCATGAACGTTCGCACTCCTGACCCCAATCCCGGCTGGCTCTCCGAAGAAGACCTCTTTGAGGCCCGCGGGAGGCTCCCCATGATCTATGTGGAGGCCGTGCCGGTGAGGCTGGATCCGCTGGGTTTTGTGAACGAGGTCGGTACGCTGCTCCAGGCCGACGAGGACGGGAACATGATCCGGTCGCTGGTTTCGGGCCGCGTGATCTACCGCGAGACAATCCGCGCCGCACTCCTGCGCCATATGGAAAAGGACCTGGGGCCGCTCGCGTTTCCGCAGCTCCCCATCAGCCCGGTCCCCTTCACGGTGGCCGAATACTTCCCGGCCCCGTCCCAGACCGGCTTCACCGACGACCGCCAACACGCCGTATCGTTGGCGTATGTCATCCCCGTGACCGGCGAATGCGAACCCCGCCAGGATGCCCTGGAACTGACCTGGATGACCCCGGCGGAAGTGCTAAGCCCCGACGTCCAGCTCGAATTCAGCGGCGGCCGCGGCGCCCTGGTCCGCCAGGCGCTGGCCTTTGCGGGCGTGGGTCACTGACGCCCGCGGGTTCCCCGGCGTCCCCGACTTCCGGCGCCCCGCTTTGTAGACTGTAGGGCGGACCGCAAGAGAACTTAAGGACTCCCATGACCGAAAACCCAGCCGCCAGGCACTACAGCGAACAGCAGGCTGGATCTCTGACCACCGGCGATCAGCTCCTCCTCCCCGACGGTGAACGCACCGCCGAAATCCAGCACGTGGAGTTTGAACCGGACGATTTCGGGACCCCTGCGGTGGTCCTGGCAAACCTCACCGGCGGCGGCACCCTCCGCATCGCGGCCGGCTCCACCGTAAAGATCCTGGACACAACAGTCAGGGTCATCACGGTTCCGGACACCACCGTTCGGGGCACCCCCGTTCAGGACACGACGCCCGACGCCGTCACGCAGCTTACGGTCGCGGCGCAACACCCTGCCGAACAGCCCCAGCACACCGGCGAAGCGGGGGCAGCCCCGGCGGCTCCCGCCGTCGTCGTACCTCCCCCGCCGGCCATCCCGCCCGCGATGAGCGGCCCGTCCGCGGAAGAACTGGCGCGGATTCCGGCGCCGCAGGGCACACCCGAAGCGGTGGTGGAGGCTGCCGCGGAAGCCCACCCGGACGCCGTTGGCGTGCTGCTGCTGGCGGACAAGCTGGCCAAGGGCATCAACTTCAAGTCCGGCAGCTGCCTCAAGGACCTCAGCGACCTGGCCCACGAGCTGTTCATCACGCTCAAGGATCCGGACGGGGCGCTCACCGTGGCGGACCTGCTCAACGTCCTCCCGTTCGACGGCAACCCGGGCCGGTGGGCGTCCGTGGAGGCGTCGCTGGCGTTGTCCAGCTTCATCTGCCGCCAGGACCGGCAGGAGGAGCGCGCCGAAGTCTATGAAAAGCTGCTGCGTTTGCCGGAAACCCAGGAAACGGACCCGTTCAAGGCGCGGATGAACGCCAAGGTGCGCCAGCGTTCGCTGAACGAACCCAACCTGTACGACAAAGAGATCTTCCGCTCGATCGACAACTCCAACCACGAGGCCGAGCGGGAGTGGCGGCTGCTGCGCCTCGAATCCCTGCTGTTCCTGCGCGCACACGGCGGGTCTGAGACGATCGGCGTGGGCGAACTCCAGCGCCGGATCAGCAACGAACTCGAGGCCGTCCGGGCCTAAGCCGTCGGGGTGGGGGAATTGCCCCCTACCCGGGGCTGCGCCCGCGTTGTAGATTCGGGCTATGACGAACAATCTGAGCGTGGTGATAAATGCTGATGCGCCGCAGGTCTGGACCATGCTGCGTGAACCGGCCAAAGTTGCCCAGTGGCACGGCTGGGAGGCTGACGAACTGGCCGATGAGATTGACGGGATCTACTTCAGCAGCAACGTGGTTGAAGCCCCGGACCACACCAGCCTAACCACCAATGGCGGCGACGTCTTCGACCTGAAACCGGTGTCCGCCGGGACGCTGGTCAGTGTCACGCGGGCAGCCCTGGACCACAACTCTGAGTGGGCGGCCTGGGACGAGGACATCACGCAAGGCTGGCTGACGTTCCTGCAGCAACTCCGCTTCGCGCTGGAACACCACCCGCACGGCAAGCGGCATACGATGTTCTTCGAATTTCCCGGCGAGCCGGCTTCCGCCATCGAAAAGCTGGGCTTGTCGGACGTGCCTGCGCCGGGTGAGACGTATGGGCTGACGCTGTCCACAGGGGAGGAAATCACCGGCAAGGTCTGGTTCCGCAGCAACCATCAGGTAGGGCTTACCGTCCACAGCTACGCGGAGCACGGCGACGGCCTGCTGATCGTGGCGGACCAGCCCGTCATTGAAGGCGTAAGGCCCCACGGCGGCGCCATGGTGATCGCCTCGACCTTCGATCTGGGTGCCCACAAAATGGAGTCCATCCATTCGCTCTGGGACAGTTGGCGGGCTGAGAACTACCCCACATCGGAAGCGGCAGGCTGAGGGATCGGCGGCGCTTGCTGGCACACTGGAACCGTGCCAGCCAACCCCGCCCCCGCGCCATCCGTCTCCGTATCGGCAGTCCCAGCTGATCCCGTAGCAGCGGCGGCCGGCTCGGCCGCTGCAGCCGACCAGTCGCAGTTCTCCTTCACCGTTGGCACCCGCCTGGCTGACAGCTGTGCGCCGTCGGCTGGGCAGGCAGCTGCCAACGGCGGAAAATTCCTGGGCCGCACGGGGACCGTCACCACGCCCCATGGCGAAATCCGCACCCCGGCGTTCATCGCCGTCGGGACCAAGGCGACGGTTAAGTCCGTCCTGCCGGAATCCATGGCGGACCTCGGTGCACAGGCGCTCCTTGCTAACGCCTACCACCTGTACCTCCAGCCGGGCGCGGACATCCTGGACGAGGCTGGCGGGCTGGGTGCGTTCATGAACTGGTCCGGGCCCACGTTCACGGACTCCGGCGGGTTCCAGGTGATGAGCCTGGGATCCGGGTTCAAGAAGGTCATCGACATGAAGTCGGTGGACACCTCCGGGCCGGACGACGCCGTGGCTCCGGGCAAGGAACGCCTGGCGCATATTGACGACGACGGTGTCTGGTTCAAATCGCATCTCAACGGCGACCGCCACCGGTTCTCCCCCGAAATCTCCATGCAGGTCCAGCACCAGATCGGCGCGGACATCATGTTCGCGTTCGATGAGCTGACCACGCTGCAGAACTCCCGCGGCTACCAGGAGGAATCGCTGGAGCGCACGCGGTTGTGGGCCCTGCGCTGCCTGGAGGAGCATTTCCGTCTGACCACCTCCCGTGTCGGGAAGCCGTACCAGGCCCTCTTCGGCGTGATCCAGGGTGCGCAGTACGAGGACCTGCGCCGGAAGGCCTGCCGGGACCTTGGCGCCATGGACTTCGACGGCTACGGCATCGGCGGGGCGCTGGAGAAGGAAAACCTGGGCACGATTGTGCGCTGGTGCAACGAGGAACTGCCGGAGGACAAGCCGCGGCACCTGCTGGGCATCTCCGAGCCGGACGACATCTTCACCGCGATCGAGAACGGCGCGGACACCTTCGACTGCGTCTCCCCCACGCGGGTGGCCCGCAACTCCGCGTTCTACACGCCAGCCGGCCGCTTCAACCTCTCCGGCGCCAAGTACAAGCGCGACTTCGGCCCGCTCCAGGACGGCTGCGACTGCTACGCCTGCGCCAACTACTCGCGGGCCTACATCCACCACCTGTTCAAGGCCAAGGAAATGCTCTCGGCCACGCTGATATCCATCCACAACGAACGCTTTGTGGTGAAGATGGTGGACGACGCCCGGCTGGCCATCGAAGCCGGGACTTTCTTCGAGTTCAAGGCCGAGACCCTGGCGCAGTACTACCGCTAGCGCGTGTCACGGCTCGCTGCCCGCCCGCCTTCCCTGCGTCCCGCCGTCGTCCTCCACGCCGTTTCGATGGTTCCCTGCGCACTCGATGGCTGCGAACATCGTCTGCGCAGGGAACCGTCGAAATGGCGGCCCGGGGATGGCCGCTCAGACCCCGTAGCTCGGTTCGCGCTTCTTGATCCAGCCGATCACGAGGGACGTCACCGGCACAAACAGGAACTCCACGAGTGTCTTGTAAACAAAGCCCACCACCACGTAGTTCAGGAACGTGCCGAAGTCCGTGATGCCGATGACGGAGGCGGCGATGCTGCAGAAAATCAGGGTGTCCACGAACTCGCCCGCGCCTGAGGAACCCATCAGCCGCGCCCAGAGTGACTTCTCCCCGGAGCGGGCCTTCATCTTCACCAGGATCCACGAGTTAATGGTCTGGCCGGCCAGGAATGCCAACAGCGAGGCGAGCACAATCTGCGGCACCGGACCAAGGGCCCCCTCAAGGGCGGCCTGCTTGGACGTGCCGAACTCGTCATCGAAGCCGGGCAGGGCGATGATCACCCAGTAGCAAACAGAGGCGAAGACGGACAGTGCGAAGGTGGTGAAAATGGCCTTGCGCGCCACCTTGAAACCGTAGACCTCGCTGATGACGTCGCCCAGGATGTAGGCGAGCGGGAACAGGAAAAACCCGCCGTCCGTGATGATCGGACCGATCGCGACGCCCTTGGACGCCCCGATGTTGGACAGGATCAGCACCACGGCCATAAACGCCAGCATGATACCGAAGTACGGCGAACCGATTGATGCGAATCTCGGCGCCGTCCGGGCGGAGTCGGCGATGGGCTGGGCGTCACGGCCTGAGGGGGAAGACTTGGGGGATTCCATTCGTAGTGGTTCGCTCGGCGTACGGCTCGCGCAACGAAAGTTGCGCGGGACGCCGGCTGTATTAGCACTGTCACGACATTCTCCCACTGAACAATAGGGCCCGACGCCGGATGGCAGGATAGTGCCATGACTTTAGCTTCAGCTGCCCTCCAGTCCCCCGTTTCCGCTCCCGCCGTCGTCCTGACCATCGCGGGATCCGAAGCCACGGGTGGCGCCGGAGCCCAGGCCGACCTGAAGACGTTCCAGGAGCTGGGCGTGTTTGGCATCGCCAACCTGACCTGCATCGTGTCCTTCGATCCGAGCGACAACTGGAACCACCGCTTTGTGCCGGTGGACCAGCAGGTCATTGCGGACCAGTTGGAAGCCACGGCGGCGGCCTACGGCCCGGCGTCGGGCGCCGCCTTCGAGAGGGCGTCGGGAGAGCCGTCAGCTCCAGGCCGTCCGGTCCTGGACACCGTGAAGATCGGCATGCTGGGCAGCCCGGCCACCATCAGCACGGTCGCCGCGGCGCTGGAAACGGGCCGGTTCCGCAATGTAGTGCTGGATCCGGTGCTGATCTGCAAGGGCCAGGAGCCGGGCCACGCACTGGACACGGACCAGGCCCTGAAGGCGCAGATCCTGCCGCTGGCCACATTTGTCACACCCAACCACTTCGAAGCCGAATCGCTGTCCGGCCTGGCGATCATCGACGTCGAGTCCCTGAAAGCCGCAGCAGTCCGCATCCACGAGCTCAGCGGCGCCGCGGTCCTGGCCAAGGGCGGGGTGCGGCTGGCAGGCCCGGACGCCGTCGACGTTTACTACGACGGCGAGACCCTGGAGGTCCTCAGCGCTCCGAAGGTGGGCGAGGTGGCCGTGTCCGGTGCCGGCTGCTCCCTCGCCGCGGCGGTGACGGCCGAGCTGGCCAAGGGCGCCACGCCGCTGGAGGCTGCCCGGTCCGCCAAGGACTTTGTCACCGCGGGCATCCGCAACCGTGTGGCCTCCGGTGCGCCGTTCGACGCCCTCTGGCAGGGCGGCGCGCGCTAGTTTATTGAGTCTTCCAGCGGCGTCTTTTCCAGCCGGGCCTCTTCCAGCAGGGCGTCGGCCACCAGCGTGGCCGTCCGCACAATAAAGGCCCGACGGCGGTCCAGGCGGTCCGGAGCGGAGCCCGCCAAAAGTGCGTCGATCTGGGGCAGCACCGTCCAGCCGTCGCAGAGGGTCACGATGGTGAGGACCAGGTCGGCCGCATCCGTGCGGTCGATTCCGGGTAGAACTGCCAGCATCTGGTCCACTTTTGTGGCGCAGTGGTCCGCGCGTGTGGCCCGGTCCACGGTATTCCTCCCGCGCTCCAGGCCTTCCCAGAACAGGAGCCGGGCCAGGGCGCCGTCGTTCGTGTGACGGTCAAAAAGCCTTCCGGCGTACTCTCCGATGGACGCCGCGCCATAACCTTCGATGGGGACCTCGGACATCACCCGCACCAGTTCAGCGGCAAGGACGGCGTCGAACAGCTCGTCCTTCTTGCCGAAGTACTGGTAGATGCGTTCCTTGTTCACGCCCGCCGCGGCAGCAATGCGGTCCACGCGCGCCCCCGCAAGGCCCTTGTCACTGAACTACTCGGTGGCGGCGGTCAGCAGCAGTGCTTTGGTGCGGTCAGTATTCCAGGCCATGTCGCGAACAGCACCCTCAGCCCCACAGCAACTGCTCCCGCGTCAGCCGCCCCTGCTCAGGCTCCGGTCACTGCTCACGGACCGGTGCCGCCTGCACCCTCCATCCACGTCCGCGCGCCGCCATCACGTGGCTGGCCATCTTTCCGCTGGTGGCCGTGGGCATGATGCTTGTGGCACCCCTGACCGAGGGCTGGCACACGGTGCTCCGTGCCCTGGTTCTAACGCTCGTGGTGGTTCCGGTTGCTGTCTACCTCGTGGTGCCGCGGCTCTTTGCCGGGTACGGCGCCCTGCTGCGAAGCCGCAATTCCCGCAAGACCAGTTAGTTAGGCTCAGCCCGGGGAGGCCACGGTCACGAGCGCGGGTCGGCCACCGTTCCCATAAACAGCGGCAGGCCGGTTTCCACATGGACGATCTGGTAGTGGAATGGCCGGTCGAAGCTGATGGACCGCTCAGGCTGCGGCGGAGCGCTGGTGACAGCTCCGTTGATCTGGGTCACCGCGGCTGCGATGGTGCCCTTTTCGGCGACCGTGATGTTGGCAGCCTGCGCGGCCTGGGTGATCGCCATCTTGGGCTGGATGTTGTTGAAATCCTCCGTGGTGTCGAGCGTCGTCTGGAGCCCCAGTGACTCAAACACCTTCCGCAGGTCAAAGCTGCACTTGTGGTCCCAACGTGGCAACTGGATCTGCACCGTCTCCAGCGCTGCAGTGTCGAAGGCGTCCGCGATTTCCGCTAGCGTTTCCGCACCGAAGGCAGCCGAGGCGGGGCGGGACTCGGCCCCGGCGTCCGCGTCGGATCCGGCCCCCGGCAGGACCAACCGCATAACGAAACCGTCGGCGTAGGGAAGGTCCACGCCCTGCCAGCCTGCACCTTCCGCGTACTTCATCTCCGCCTCGTTGTGCATGGCAGGCGCATCGATTTCCTCGCCGGCAGCTGTTGTGAAGGGGAGGTCCGAGGTGGCATTCGGGTCAAACGGCGCGCTCCAGGCGGAGGCAAAAATACAGGGAATTGAGGAGGCTGAAGGTGTTCCGGCGGTCGTACTCTGCCGGGGCTTCCTTGATCCGGCCGCCCGTGTTCCTGTTGACCCACGCATCGATGGCGGGCTTCGTGGCACCCTCATCGCTGAAGGCCACGGGATACACGCCCGTTCCGTAGTGCCGGGCCAGCGTTTCCAGGAAGGACTCGCCGGTGGGCACACCCTTGTCCACGAACAGCCCGTTGGCGGCATGCATGACCGGTTTCCGCGGCGGGTTGTCCTCATCCACTGCGCCGGGGTCGCCGTCGAACTTCGCAAGTGAGCTGAGGACCGCGTTCATGGCCTCGTCGCGATTCTCTGCGGGGAGTCCCAGGACGCTGTCCATCTCCGCCGCGGTCTCGCCCGACGCGCCGGAGCGAAGCATCGCGAGGGCAATCAGCAGGCTCCCGGGCGAGGACACGACGTTCCCGTTGGCGCCGTCGCCGCCGTCCGCCAGCAGCGCCTCGCCAAGGCCCAGGGCGGAAGCCCGGAAGGAGCGCAGTTCAGCGGCATAAGCGGCGCGGTCCACCGAAATCCGCTCCACGCCGTCGGCCGTCAGGAGCTCCGGAGGCGCAGGGGCCGGGGCCGCACATGCTGCCAGTCCCAGCACCGCACCCAACGCCACCGCCCGCTGAAAACGAAACACCACTGTCGCCTCCCCCGGCACACAAGGGCGGGAATCCGCCTGCTCCCAGTGAACCAGCGACGGCGGCGCGAGACGATGCCTGAACGGTCACGCTTTGCACTCATTTTGGTCTCATCCAAACGCTCTCTCACTTAACGCAAGAAATCCCGGGACGCTCTCTCACTTTCCTCAAGAAAGTGAGAGAGCGCCCCGGGATTTGCCGCATTATCTGAGAGAGCGTCCAGGGTGCGGGGGGCGGCGCGGGTGGTGGGCGTACGACGGCGGGTGGCCACCCGCCGTCGTACGCCCACCGGAGCTGCCCACAGCGCTAGGCGTTGATGAGGTCCTTGTCCTTGTCGTCGTCCTTTGCCGGGCGGTTCCAGGCATCGCCCTGTTCGCGGTCCAGGTGCGTGGTTTTCTTGTTCTTCAGGGCGAAGATGTAGACCAGCAGTGAGATGGCAATGGCCACGGTAACGTAGGTGAAGAACAGGTCCACGCGCTGGGCCTTCTGGAACGCCGCACCAAGCAGCGGGACGGTGCCGCCGAAGAGTGAGTTCGCGATCGCGTAGCCCAGGCCAACGCCGAGGGCGCGGATGGAGGCCGGGAACAGCTCGGCCTTCACGAGGGCGTTGATCGAGGTGTAGCCGCCGACGATCAGCAGGCCGCCCAGCATCAGCAGGAATGCCGTGAACGGGTCCTTGGTGTTGGACAGCGTGGAGAGCAGCGGCCAGGTGAACAACACACCCGTGATGCCGAACCAAAGCAGCAGCGGCCGGCGCCCGACCTTGTCCGAGATGATCCCGTAGACCGGCTGGAGCAGCATGAAGATGAACAGCGCCCAGAAGTTGATCACGGAGGTGTCGGTCTTGGCGATCCCGGAGGTATCGTTCATGAACTTCAGAATGAAGTTGGTGTATGTGTAGAACGCCACGGTGCCGCCGAGGGTGACGCCGATGCAGATCAGCAGCGGCTTCCAGTGCTGGGTGAACAGCAACTTCATGGTGCCCGGTTGGGCAACGCCGGCCACGGCCGGAACCTTGGCGGCCTCGACCTGCTCGGCGGACACGGTTTCTTCCATCGAGCGCCGCAGCCACAGGACCACGAGCGCGGCGACGCCGCCGATCGCGAAGGGGATGCGCCAGCCCCACTCAGTCAGGGCGCCCTTGTCCATGGTGTTCTGCAGGATGACGAGCACCAGCAGGGCCAGCATCTGGCCGCCGATCAGCGTGACGTATTGGAAGCTTGAGAAGAAGCCGCGGCGTTTGGATGTGGCGGCCTCGGACATGTAGGTGGCGCTGGTGCCGTATTCGCCGCCCACGGAGAAGCCCTGGACCAGCCGCACAAGGATCAGCAGAATCAGCGCCCAGACGCCTATCTGCTGGGTCGTCGGCAGGATGGCGATGGCGAAGGAACCGGCGGACATGATCGTTACGCTGAGCGTCAGGGCCGCCTTGCGGCCCTTGCGGTCGGCATAGCGGCCGAAGAACCAGGCACCCACCGGACGCATCAGGAACGACGTCGAGAAGACGGCCATGGCCTCGAGCCCGGCCTGCAGGTCGTCTTGGGAATTGAAGAAGTGCGACTGGAAGTACGCCGCGAAGACTGTGTAAACGTAGAGGTCGTACCACTCCACGAGGTTGCCCGCTGAACCCTTGAGGATGTTGCTCACGGCCCGGCGGGTCTGTGCTGCCTCGCTCTGGACTGCGTGCTGGGCGCTCATCGTTGAACCTCCCCGGACTGCGGCGCTGTTCTTACTTTCGTGCTGTCCATGGCTACGTTGCCCATGGTTCCTCCTCGACGTTGACGGGCCCCCCTCAAACGCCGAGGGCCTCATCCAAGTTATGCGTGATGCAAGGCACATCCAACGTGGGAGGGCATTTCCTAACACTTCCTTAGGTTTCGGCGGGCGACGGGGTAATCTCCAAAGCGGGCAGTTTGCGTTGCCCGCTCAGCGAATAAGGGAACCAGGCCATGGAGTTGCTCATCGTCGAGGACGACGACGCCATGGCGTCCGCCCTCGCCGCCGCCGTCGCGACCGCGGGGCACAACCCCACCCGGGTTGCCCTCGGAGCAGACGCCCTGCTGGTCCACCGGAAGTTCGAAGTGATCCTGCTGGACCTCGGCCTTCCCGATATGGACGGGCTGGAGGTGCTGCGGAAACTGCGCCAGGTCACGCCGGTGCCCATCCTGATTCTCACCGCGCGCGACGACGAACGCAGTGTGGTGCTCGGCCTGCGGTCCGGAGCGGACGACTACCTCGTCAAGCCAGTAAGCTCGTGGAACTTCTCGCCCGCATCGAAGCCGTCACGCGGCGTGCCGGCCGCTATCGCGGTACGCGGCAGCAGAGTGTGGTGCTGGGTGATCTTGAGATCGACCTCGAGCGGCGCGTGGCGGCCCTCCGTTCCGAGGTGCTCCCGCTGACGGCCACCGAGTTTGACCTGCTGGCCCTGTTGGCCAGCCACGCCGGTTCGGTGGTCACCCGTGAACAGATCCTGGACGCGCTGTGGGGCGACGCCTTCGTGGCCTCGTCCCGGTCCCTTGACGTGCACCTGACGGGGCTGCGGGCCAAGCTCCAGTTACCGGGCTTCATCATCAACGTCCGCGGCGTCGGCTACCGGGTCGAGGCGGACCCGGCGTGAAACTGCGCGTCCTGGGCATCCTGAGTGTCCTGGCGTTGCTCATTGTCATCATCACCTCCAACGCCATCCTGACGTCCGCCGGCCGCGAACTGACCCAGGAACTCCAGATCAACCGTGCCGCTTCCCTCAACCGCCTGGCACAGGTGGCGTTCGACGCAGCTTCCGCCGGCGAAACCGCTCAATTGCAAACGGAGATGGACCGGTATTCCGAGCTCTACGGCGAAGGAGTCCTGATCCGTCTCCAGCAGGGAACCCTGCGCTCCGGTGGCCTGAGCGAGGACCGGCCGGACGTCCGGGACGCGGTGGCCAGGGCGAACCTGAACCTTAGCGACACCACGCTCAGCCCGCTGCAGCCGTTCGGGCCTTCCTCCGAGGTGATCTCCCGCTCCTTCGGCAGCGCGAGCCAGGTCCTGGGCGAGGCGGTCCTCGAGGTCAAACTGGACGCGGCCCGGCAGAAACTTCGGGAGCGGTGGCTCATCGTCGCAGTGGCAGCGGCGGTCCTGGCTGCGGTGCTACTGCTTGGTGCGGCCCGCGTGACCGAGTGGGTGCTGCGCCCCGTGCATCGGCTGAACGCCGCCGTCACGGAACTTGAGGCAACGGGCCGGACCGGACAGCTTCCGGAGGCCGGGCCGCCGGAACTGCGGGAACTGAGCCGTTCATTCACCACCATGGCGCAGACCGTCAGCCACAGCCTCGATTCGCAGCGGCAACTGATAGCTGACACGTCGCACGAGCTACGCAATCCCGTGGGGGCGCTGCGGCTCAGGATCGATTTGCTGCAGCTGGAACTGAAGACCGCCCGGGAGCACGACGCCGCCGCAGGGGTGCTGGCCGAGCTCGAACGTGTGGAGGAGATCCTGGACGGCGTTTTGCGGCTGGCGTCCGCCGAGCACCGGGCCTCCGAGGACTCCGCACGGGGCCCGCTGGGAACCCCGTCGCCCGCGGCACAAGCGCCGCTTGATCCGTACCCGGTCCTGCAGGAAGAAACCGAACGGGCGGGCCCCGCCGCCCAGCGCGGCGGAGCATCGATCCTGCTGGCAGATCCGCCGGCCCCCGCCGTGCACATCGCGTGCAGCGCCGCAGAGCTGGCCCAGATGGTCGGCGAACTTCTGAACAACGCCATCAAGTACGCTCCCGGCGCCCACATCTCGGTTGCTGCCCGCGAGCGCCAAGGCACGGTGGCCATCGAAGTGTCCGACGACGGCCCCGGGCTTTCCGCCGACGAACGGACAGCGGCCACCAGCCGCTTCTGGCGGTCCCCGGCGCACCGGAGCATCCGCGGCACCGGGCTGGGCATGACCATCGTGGACAAGCTGGCAGCCGCCAACGGTGGCCTGCTGGTGCTTGCCGAGGCCTCGCCGCATGGCCTGATCGCGCGCCTCGAGTTTCCGTGGGCCGCGGAGCTGCCGGGAAGTTTTGCCGGGCCGGAACAGACCGGGCCGGAGCAGGCGGCTCCGCGTGGGTGACCTGTTCGGGGGGCGCCTGGCCGGAGCGCTGGCCTTGCCCACGAGTCCCCCGAGTCCCCCGCTTCCCCCTGATCCCCCGCGGCGAACCGTCCTCAAGGCCGGACTCGCGGCCGGTTTATCCGGGCTGCTCCTGCCGGGCCTGGGTGCGTGCACGCCGACGGACCGCCCGGCCACCGTCACCGTGGCCGGCGGCGAGCCTGGCGGCTTCTACCTGGAGTTCGCCGAGCTGCTGGCGGCATCCCTCCAACGTCACGGGGTGGCCGGCTTGGCCACGGCGCTGACTACCGGCGGCAGCCTGGACAACCTCGAACATCTGCTGACCGGCAAAGCCACGTTCGCCGTCGCGCTCGCGGATTCGGCTGCCCGAAGCACAGCGGTGGGTGAGTCGCCCGCCGTCGGACTTTCCGCCGTCGGAAAGGTGTATGAAAATTACGTCCACTGCGTCATCCGGCACAACAGCGGGATCCGGGACATTAGCGGGCTTGCCGGCCGGACCGTGGCTGTCGGCGAGCCCGGCTCGGGGACGTCGCTGACCACTCCGCGGCTGCTCGAGGCTGCCGGGCTGAGCAGCACTGCGGGCACCGCCGGCGGCGTCACGGTGCTGAGCCTCGGCCTCAACGAGGGCCTCGCGGCACTGCGGGACGGAACGGTCGAGGCGTTGTTCTGGTCAGGCGGCGTGCCTACCGCGGCCATTGCCGCCGCGAACGACGACGTCGGGCTGGGTTTCCTCGATCTGTCGCCGCTGCTGCCGGCACTGCGGGCGAAATACGGCGTCTTCTACGACCGGGTGCTGATCCCGGCGGGCGCCTACGCGGGCATTCCGGCCGTGTGGACCGTGGGCGTGGCGAACCTGCTGCTGTGCCGGAGCGATCTTGATGACCGTACCGTCAAGCGGACCGTCGAATTGCTGGTGGGCCACGCCGAGGAACTGATTCCGCGTTCCAGCCTGGGGGTCCAGTTCCTGAGTCCGGAATCCTTGATCAACACCGCGGGTTTGCCCCTGCACCCCGGCGCCGTTGCGGCGTACCGGGAGCTCCACGGGTAGGTGGGGCGAATCGGGTGGCACGTTGGCTGGCTGCCGCGTCACGCACAGCACGCTTTCAGCGGGCTTCGTCCACCAAAAGGGCCTGCAAACCGAGGATTTCAGGGGATTTCCAGCCGAAAGCTGCCCGGGACTGAACCATAAGCATGCTCTGCGTGACGCCCGCGGTCAGCTCCGCGAGTGCGCAGCAAGGAACGAGTAGACCTCGGTCTCGTCCACGCCGGGGAACGCGCCGGGCGGCATCGCGGCCAGCAGGTGCGTGTTGGCGCGAGCCGCCGGCCAGGCGTTTCCGGCCCATTCGGAGGCCAGCGCTGCCGGGGGCCGCTTGCAGCAGTTCGGGTCGGGGCATGTGGACTTTTCGCGCGCCGTGGTTTCCCGGCCGCGGAACCACTTCACGTGCTGGTACGGCACCCCGATGCTCAGGGAGAACTCGCCGCTGGCCGATCGCTCCGTCCGGGCCGTGCACCAATATGTGCCGGACGGAGTATCCGTGTACTGGCTGTACGCGCTGAACTTGTCCGGCACATCAAACACCGCCCGCGACGTCCACGCCTTGCATGACGGCTGGCCCTCGATGGCGCCGGTGTGGTCCATCGGGAACGTCACGCCGTCGTTCTCGTAGGCCTTGTAGATGATGCCGCTCTTGTGGGTCTTCTGGAAGTGGGTGGTGATGCCCAGGTGCTTCGTGGCCAGGTTGGTGAAGCGGTGCGCGGCGGTCTCGTAGGAGACGGCAAAGGCGTCACGGATGTCCTCAACCGCGATTTCCTTGGCAGCCTTGGCCTTCTGCAGGAAGTCCACGGTGGCCTGCTCGGGCAGCAGGAGCGCGGCCGCGAAGTAGTTCGTGGCCACCCGCTGGCCGAGGAAGTCGCCGTAGTTTTTCGGCGTCTCGTGCCCCAGGACGTAGTGCCCCAGCGCCTGCAATAGCACCGAGCGGGGGTCGTGGTCCTGCCGCTGGCTCTGCGTCAGGTAAATTCTGTGATTCTTCAAATCCGTCACTGAACGGGTGGAATGCGGCAGGTCGCTCACGTGATGGAGGGTGAATCCGAGCTTCTCGGCGATGTCGGCGATGACGTGCTGACTCAGCGGCCCGGCCGTGTAACCCACCAGCCCCAGGACCTTCTGCGCCTCGGCCTCATACTCCGGGAAGTAGTTGCCGCGCTCACGCATCATGGCACGCAGTTCACCGTTCGCGCGGCGGGCTTCCTCCGGCGTCGCCACTTGCTCGTTCAGCTTGCGTTCGAGCTCATGCAGCAGCCCCACCTGCGCCTCCAACACATCGACCGGAAGCCGCGAGCTGATGCGGATTTTGGGCAGATTAAGAGACTCGTACAGGGGCCCGCGCTGGTAGCGTTCCAGCTCAATTTCCAGGGCCGCGCGGCGGCTCGGCGGCTCGGCGCCAAGCAACTGGTCGATGCTCACGTTCAGGGCCGCGGCCAGCCCCTGCAGTAGGGAAAGTTTGGGCTCCCGCTTGCCGTTTTCAATCAGGCTCAACTGGCTGGGGGCGGTCCCGACGGCGGCGCCCAAGTCATCGAGTGTGTACCCGGCCTGCTTGCGCAGATGCCGCACGCGGCGGCCCAGGCTGATGACGTCCAGTTCCGGGGAGGCGGCGGACGACGGTGGCAGTACAACTTCGCGGTTCCAGCTTCCAGGCGTCATTTCTTGAGCATACGCGAAGAAATGCATTTCTTTCCATGGTTTTCCCCTAGAGAAGTGTTGTGAAGTGCTGAAAAGTAGTAATCACGGAAAGAAACACCGCACCGGGAAGCTGGCCGGAGCTGCAAGGAAGCAGCTTCGGCCGGCAGATAACCACCCGGAGCTCAATCAAGGAGACAACGATGACTGCAGCATTTGAGCCCACCCAGCAGACGCCCGAAGAGCAGGCCGCCGCCCTGGAGCTCGAGTGGTCCGCCAACCCCCGCTGGGAAGGTGTGACCCGTGACTACAAGGCCTCGGACGTCGTCAAGCTCCGCGGCCGTGTCTCCGAAGAACACACGCTGGCCCGCCGCGGATCCGAGAAACTGTGGAAGCAGCTCACCGAAGAGCACAAGACCGGCGGGTACACCAACGCCCTGGGCGCACTCACCGGCAACCAGGCCGTGCAGCAGGTCAAGGCCGGCCTCCGCG